>CAZVYZ010000067.1:0-7688 GCA_964630695.1 uncultured Ruminococcus sp. | reverse complement strand
CCCCTCTTTCAAGAGGGGGTCCCCTCCCTCCAAGGTCTTCTTCCCCTCACCCCCAAGACCTTTTTCTCCAAAAATTTCGCAGAAAGGCTTGTAAAAAGGGCAGGTTTATGATAAAATATAAGGAGATTTCGGAAAGAGGGCGAAAAGCATGCAGATAGACCTGTTTGGAAACAAGAGACAGAAAGTAAATCTCCATATGCACACAACGCGTTCGGACGGCGCGCATTCGCCCGCGACCGCACTGCGGATATATCGGAACGAGGGCTACGACGCTGTGGCGCTCACCGACCATTGGCGGTTCGGCGAGGGCGGGACCGATGAAGGAATGACCGTTTTGTCGGGCGCGGAATATAACCTTGCCGGTGACACGGGCAAGGGAGGCGTGTTTCATATCCTCTCCATCGGCGCCGAGCGCGAGCCGGAGATTGTCGGGGACGACACCGCCGACCCGCAACAGATTATCGACGCAATTCATGCTGCAGGCGGGCTTGCCGTCCTTGCACATCCCGCATGGTCGCTCAATACCCCCGAGCAGATTCTGCGCCTGCATGGATTCGACGCAACCGAAATTTATAATTCGGTTTCGGGCGTGCATGAGTCCAGACGCCCCGATTCTTCCATTATCGTCGACCAACTCGGCGCGCGCGGGCTGTTCCTGCCGCTGATTGCCGACGACGATACCCATTATTACGATTCCGACCGCTGTTTTGCATGGATTATGGTCAAAGCCGACGATGCAACGCCCGAAAGTTTGCTTCCCGCCATCCGTCGCGGCGACTTTTACGCCACCGAGGGACCCGAGGTCCATATTCGGGTCGAGGGAAACGAGGCAGTGATTACCTGCTCGCCTTGCAGGGAGGTCGCGGTCTTTTCGGACGCGGTGTGGGTCGACAAACGCATGATAGAGGGCGAGGACCTGCGGGAAGTCCGCGTTCCGGTTGTGAAGTACGAACATTTCGTCCGCGCGCGGGTCACCGACAGGGACGGGCGGCAGGCGTGGACCAACTGCGTGCCGCTGCAAAGATAAGGTAAGGATAGAGAGAATCTATGAAAATCGGATTTGTATCGCTCGGATGTCCCAAGAACCAATTGGACACCGAGGTCATGCTCCACGAGGTCATGGAGGCGGGCTATGAAATCACGCCCGAGGACATCGACGCGGATGTGATTATCGTCAACACCTGCGCGTTCATCGAGAGCGCGAAAAAGGAAGCCATTGATAACATTCTGGATGTCGCGTGGCTGAAGAAGAACCGTCACCTCAAGGCAATTATCGTCACGGGGTGCCTTGCGGAGCGCTACGGAAAGGAAATCTTCACCGAATTGCCCGAGGTGGACGCGGTTCTGGGTGTGGGAAGCATTCACCACATCGTCGACGCTATCAAGGCGGTGACCGCAAAAGTGAAAAAGGGCGAGGAACGCCCGAAATACTACGCGCATGATGACCGAGATTCGGTAGCGCTCGGCGGCGACCGCGTGCTGACCACGCCCGACTATACCGCGTACCTCAAGATTGCGGAGGGGTGCGACAACCGCTGCTCCTATTGCGCGATTCCCTATATCCGCGGGAAGTTCCGCAGTCGCCCCATGGAGGATTTGGTCGCCGAGGCAAAACAAATGGAAGCGCTCGGCGTGAAAGAACTGACGATTATCGCGCAGGACATCACGCGCTACGGCAAAGACCTTTACGGTGAATACAGACTTGCGGAGTTGTTGCGGCGGATTACCGCAGAGACGAGCATTCCGTGGATTCGTCTGCTTTACTGCTACCCCGATAAAATTACCGATGAACTGATTGCGGAAATCCGCGATAACCCGCGCGTGCTGAAATACATCGACCTGCCGCTCCAACACATCAGCGACCCCGTCCTGAAGCGCATGAACCGCCACGGAGACAGCGCCATGATTCGCGCGGTGCTTGCCAAACTGCGGCGGGAAATTCCCGATATTATCATCCGTACCACCTTTATCGTCGGCTTCCCCGGAGAAACGGACGCGGATTTCGAGGCGCTTTGCAAGTTTGCAAAAGAGGAGAAATTCGACCACGCGGGCGCGTTTACTTACTCCCGCGAGGAGGGAACTCCCGCTTACGACTTCCCCGACCAGATTGACGAGCAGGTGAAGCAGGACCGCTTGGATATTTTTATGCGGCAACAGATGGAAATCAATGAGGAACTGAACCGCGAAAAACTCGGGGAAGTCATAACCGTGCTTTGCGAGGGCTACGATACGGTTGCTTCGGTCCATTACGGCAGAAGCGCGGCGGATTCCCCCGAGATTGACGGAAAGGTCTATTTCAAGTCTTCCATGCGCGTCGCGCCCGGGACGTTCGTGAACGTCAAGGTTAATGACGTGGTGGATTACGACCTTTACGGGGAGCGGGTCTGACGGATGAGGGGGTTCCGCCGGTAACTAACTTGAACTCTTTCTATCCGGTAGAAGCAGCCGGAATGCGTAGCGCATAAACGGCTACACAGAGAATCGGTACCACAAAGACATAGGGGTGAAATCCCCCTTGGTTAAAGTTCTTGAAATTCTTAAAAACTTCTTTCAAGAAGTTTTTAAGCAGGGTTTGGGACAGAGTCCCAAGGTCTTCCCCATCCCTTAGCGAGGATAAAGCAATGAAAAGTGCGGTGAAAGACCTGACGCAGGGGAACCCGATGAAACTGATTCTCGGTTTCGCGGTCCCAATGCTACTCGGGTTGCTGTTTCAGCAGTTTTACAGCATGGTGGACGCCATCGTGGTCGGCAAATGGATAGGCGTGGGCGCGCTCGCGTCGGTCGGCGCGACCTCTTCGGTCAACTTCATGATCAACGGCTTCTGTACGGGTATCTGTACGGGCTTCGCAATCCCCGTCGCGCAACGCTTCGGCGCAGGCGATGTGAAAGCCATGCGTAAATTCGTGGCAAATATCGTCTGGACCGCCGCGGTCATCGGCAGTGTCCTCACCGTGGTCGTCTGCCTGCTGTGCCGGAATATTCTGGTCTGGATGAATACGCCTGCCGACATCATCAATGGCTCGTACAGTTATATTTTCTGGATTTTCCTCGGCATCCCCGTCACCATCCTCTATAACCTCGTCGCAGGCATTATCCGTGCATTGGGGGACAGCACAACCCCCGTCGTGTTCCTGATTCTTGCGGCACTGCTCAATATCGTGTTGGACATTGTGTCAGTGGTCATCATGGGGACCGGCGTGGAGGGACCCGCTATTGCAACCGTAATCTCGCAGGCGGTGTCGGGCGTCCTCTGCCTTATCTATATGAAAAAGAAATTCGCCATCCTGCATATGGAGGAGGGTGAATGGAAGCCTGATTTCCGTTACGTCGGCGCCCTGCTTTCTTCCGGCGTTCCGATGGGTCTGCAATACTCCATTACCGCAATCGGCAGTGTGATTCTGCAGGCGTCGGTCAATGGGCTTGGCTCTGCCGCAGTCGCGTCCGTGACCGCAGGCGGAAAGGTCAACCTGTTCTTTACTTGCCCCTTTGACGCATTGGGCGGGACCATGGCAACGTGGGCGGGACAGAACGTCGGCGCGGGGAAACCCGAACGGGTCCATAAGGGGCTCATGAGCGCCCTGCTGCTCGGCGCGGTCTATTCGGTGCTTGCCTGCGCGTTCCTCTCTTTCTTCGGGAAGAACGTGGCGCTCCTGTTCCTTGATTCGAGGGAAACGGAAATCCTCGCCAACGCGCAGACGTTCCTGCGTGTCAACAGCGCGGCGTATCTGCTCCTTTTGTGCGTCAACGTGTTCCGCTTTTGCATTCAGGGCATGGGGTACAGCCTCTTTGCCATCCTCGCAGGCGTGTTTGAAATGGTGGCAAGGAGCGTCATGGGCTTCGGACTGGTGCCGAAATTCGGATTCTTTGCAGTCTGCTTTGCGAACCCCCTCGCATGGCTCATGGCGGACCTGTTCCTGATTCCCGCGTATGCCCTCTGCCTGCGCAGGGTGAAAAAGAGGACCCAACAGTTCCGCGGGACGGAAAAGGGGACGCAATAGCGATGGTTGATGGGGTAGCGATTAATGGGTACAGATTTATCCCCCCTCATCAGTCGCTTGACGCGACAGCTTCCCCCCAAGGGGAAGCCTGCTATACGCGGTGCGAACATGGAAAATATGACTTTGTGGTGTGGGTTACCCTCGCGGTCCACCCATCGCCTTGTTGTGTAGTACGAAAGGAATCTTGCAAAAGGCTTCCCCTTGGGGGGAAGCTGTCGCGTCAAGCGACTGATGAGGGGGGATATATCTCCGCCCACATATGAATAAGTCAGCCAGTATCTTTCACCAAAAGCGGAACGACACATGGGTCGTTCCGCCAAGTCAGCAAGAAATTTTTCTACCATTTCTATCCGGTAGCGGATCAGCCGGAATTCGTAGAGCGTCTATGGCTACAAAAAATCCGCACCACATAACCAAAGGGGTAAAATCCCCCTTGATTAAAGTTCTTGAAATTCTTAAAAACTTCTTTCAAGAAGTTTTTAAGTGGGGTTCGGGGCAAAGCCCCGAGGTCTTTCCACTTCTATCCGGTAGCGGAGAGAGGCGATAGCCGTGCCAATTCCGTTGACGGAATTGGTCTCGTAGCAGCCGGAATTCGCAGAGCGTATACTGCTACAGAAAATCCGCACCACATAACCAAAGGGGTAAAATCCCTCTTGGTTAAAGTTCTTGAAAGTCTTGAAAACTTCTTTCAAGAAGTTTTCAAGTGGGGTTCGGGGCAAAGCCCCGAGGTCTTTATAGTCTTTATAAAAGGAGAAACGCAAATGAAAATGAACCTGCCGAACCGACTGACCGTCCTGCGCCTGATACTGGTGCCGATCTTCGTTGTTGTCATGATGGTCTCCGATGCTCTGTGGGCGGAGATTACGGGACTGGTGCTGTTCTGCGTGGCGGCGTATACCGACCACCTTGACGGCAAGATTGCACGCAAGCACGGGCTGATTACCGACTTTGGAAAGTTCCTTGACCCGCTCGCCGATAAATTTATGGTCATCGGCGCCATGCTCGTCATCCTCTATAAATCCATGTCGAGAGCCGAGCCGAGTAAACTGTTCTGCGCGGTGTTCTTCTGGGGACTGCTTATCGTCTTTTTCCGCGAACTGGCGGTCACTTCCATGCGACTGGTGGTGTCGGGGTCAAGCGGAATCGTCATCGCGGCGAATATGCTCGGAAAGATTAAGACCGTTTCGCAGATTGTCTGCGTCATCGTCTGCATCGTCGAACCCATCATCTATAACCGCGTCGACGCACTTGCACACCTCGGCGCATACCTGCCCGCGTCGGTCGCCCTGACCGTCGTGATGGCATTCTTCACGCTTCTTTCGGGCATTAAGTATATCGCAGGCTACTGGCAGTACCTTGACCCGCAGAAATAAGCGGCGGAGGGTGAGCATATGGAAATCAAGGACCGCACCATCGCGCTTCTGATTGACTCCGACAACGTGTCAAGCGACTATTTTTCCATCCTCCTCGACGAACTGAGCCAGTACGGAAAGGTGACTTACCGCCGCCTTTACGGCGACTTCACCAACCCGCGCGCGAACGGATGGAAGAACGCCCTGCTGGAATATTCCATCGAACAGATTCAGCAGGTCGCATTTACAACGGGCAAGAACGCTACCGACTCCAAAATGATTATCGACGCGATGGACATCCTCTATCAGGGCAAGGTCGATTGCTTCTGCCTTGCCACAAGCGACAGCGACTTCACCAACCTCGCCATGCGCTTCCGCAACGACAATATCGCAGTCATCGGCGCGGGCGAGCAGAAAACGCCGCTCTCGTTCCGCCGAGCGTGCGACATCTTCATCGCAATTGATGCCCTGCTCAAAACCGGACAGGCGCAGAAAGAGAAGAAGAAAGCCCCGCCGGAGAAAAGCCCGAAGCAGGCGGCGCCGCAACCCGACAAGAAGCGTGAGCGCCTGATTCGCGTTGCAACGGAGATTGTGCGCGAGGGCGCCGATGTGGACGGATGGATGCACTTCTCGGCGTTCATGAACGAAATCTACCGCAAGGAGAACGACTTCAACCCCAAACTTTACGGGGAGCAGAGCAGTAAGCCGATTCCGTTTTTCAAGAACCTGACCACGGGCGGCAAGGCAGTTTTCATGCTGAAAAAGAATGACAATGTGGACAAGATCCGCATCAACAGACAGGAGATAAAGAAATGAAGAACACAGAAAAGACCATGGACAAAATCGTTGCGCTCTGCAAGGGCAGAGGCTTCATCTTCGCGGGCAGTGAAATTTACGGCGGACTTGCCAACACGTGGGACTACGGTCCGCTCGGCGTGGAGTTGAAGAACAACGTCAAGCGCGCGTGGTGGAAGAAATTCATCCAGGAGAACAAGTACAACGTGGGTCTGGACGCGGCGATTCTGATGAACCCGCAGACGTGGGTCGCGTCGGGTCATCTTGCGGGTTTTTCGGACCCACTGATGGACTGCCGCGAGTGCCACGAGCGTTTCCGCGCCGACAAACTGATTGAGGACTGGTGCGCCGAGACGGGGCATACGCTTGAGAAGCCGATTGACGCGTTCTCGCAGGCAGAGATGAAGTCGTTCATTGACGACAACAACATTCCCTGCCCGACCTGCGGCAAGCACAACTTCACCGACATCCGGCAGTTCAACCTGATGTTCAAGACGTTCCAAGGGGTCACCGAGGACGCAAAGAACACGGTCTACCTCCGCCCTGAGACGGCGCAGGGGATTTTCGTCAACTTCCCGAACGTTCAGCGCGCGGCGCGCAGGAAGTTGCCGTTCGGAATCGGGCAAATCGGCAAGTCGTTCCGCAACGAGATTACGCCCGGGAACTTCATTTTCCGCGTGCGCGAATTTGAGCAGATGGAACTGGAGTTCTTCTGCAAGCCCGGGACCGACCTTGAGTGGTTCAACTATTGGCGGACGTTCTGCCACAACTGGCTGCTTTCCATCGGTCTGAAAGACGAGAATCTGCGCCTGCGCGACCACGACCCCGAGGAACTATGTTTCTATTCCAAGGCGACGACCGACTTTGAGTTTCTCTTCCCGTTCGGTTGGGGCGAATTGTGGGGCGTTGCGGACCGCACCGACTACGACCTGACGCAGCATCAGAACACGTCGGGCAAGGATTTGACTTACTTTGACCAGGAGACGAACGAGCATTACATTCCGTACGTGATTGAGCCGTCGCTCGGTGTGGAGCGGACGGTTTTGTCGGTGCTTTGCGACGCATACGACGAAGAAGTGATTGACGCAGAGAAGAACGACGTGCGGACGGTTCTGCGTCTGCATCCCGCGCTTGCGCCCTTCAAGGCTGCGGTTCTGCCGCTGTCGAAGAAACTCGGCGACAAGGCGACCGAGATTTATGAGGAGTTGTCGAAATACTACATGGTGGACTACGACGAGGCGGGTTCCATCGGAAAGCGCTACCGTCGTGAGGACGAGATTGGCACGCCGCTCTGCATTACGGTGGACTTTGACACGGTTGGCGATGAGACGCGTCCTGCCGACCACTGCGTAACGGTCCGCGACCGCGACACGATGGAGCAGGTCCGCATTCCGATTGCTTCCCTCAAAGACTATATCGACAAGAAGATTGCTTTTTGAGAGAGGGGATAGACCTTGGAGGGAGAGGAACCCCCTTGAAAGGGGGCTTCCTCTCCCTCCAAACCTCCCTCACCTCCCTGAACTTCCCCCACGACCCCGCCATT
>CAZVYZ010000066.1:0-7763 GCA_964630695.1 uncultured Ruminococcus sp. | reverse complement strand
AACCTTTAAGAAAAACGTTGCGAACACCGAATTCGCCATCAAAAAGGACAAATACGGTCGTTTCCGTTTTATTCTTGCCAACAAATACTACGGAGAGAACTACAGCACCAAGGACCAGTGCCTGAAATGCGCGGAATCGGTCAAGAATTTTGCCAACAATTCCCGCATCACGCGTTATAAGCCGGACAATGAGTCCATCACCGCGTTTGAAGCCGCAAAGAGCACCAAGCGCACGCCAGACAGCCTGAACTGGGAGCAGATTGCCAAAGCGGAAGCCGCCGCAGTCAAAATGGGCAAATTTGAGATTTCCAAAGAAGAGGACGGCGAATACTGCTTCTATCTGCTTGCCAACAATGGGCAGATTCTGTATTCCAGCCGCTACTATGCAAGCGAAGCCGCCTGCCGCAAGGGCGTGGAATCGTTCAAGCGCGCCGCTTACGTCGGAAACTTCTTTGTCGACCGCGATAAATTCGGCAACTATCGGTACGTGCTGAAAAACATCGGCTCCGCGCCGAGTTTCATCGGAGAATCCTATGACAACAAACCGCAGTGCGAAAAAGTCATCGACTCAGTTAAAAACTTTATCGTCACCGCCACGATTGAGGTCGAGGGTGCCGATACCACCGAAAACGCCTGATTCCCTTTCCTTTTTCCCCGCCACCGTATCGGTGGCGGGGCTTTTTTTCGACCGATTCACAACTTTTCCGACAGCGAATATACTGGTATCAGCGGCAAAGACCGCAGGAGGAAAAGAAACGGTATGAACAGAGGGTATATGAACAACACCTACCGACAGGGATACAGAGTTCCCGTCGGTCAGGCAATTCCGACGATGTCTGGCGGTGCGTCCTGTCCGTGCAGAAAGCCGGACCCAGATAAAACACTGTCCCCCGCATTGGCAATTGCTTATGTGCCGAGCCAAAAGTTTGAAAATCTGTATCCGGCAGGAGAGGCATTGCGGCACGGCACGCTGTTTACCGACCTCGACCTGCCCTATTGCGCGGGAGGCGGAAGATGATGGGTAACATGTGTAACACGGGAAAATGCAACGAGCAATCCGCGCTTTTCCGGCAGATTGGCGAAGTCAGTTTTGTGATGGATGAACTTCGCCTCTTTCTTGACACGCATCCCGACTGCCGGGAAGCGTTGGCGATGTACGAGACGAACCGCGCGCGGCGGCGGGAGTTGATTGACAACTATACGGCAAAATACGGTCCGATTGAAGCATACAGCGCAGGCGGCACCAACGAGTGGAACTGGACCGACGCGCCGATGCCGTGGGAAAGTGAGGCAAACTGATGTGGGAATATGAGAAGAGACTGCAATTTCCGGTTAAAATCAAGAATCCGGATGCACGGGCGGCAAAGGTCATCATCAGCCAATACGGCGGACCCGACGGCGAGTTGGGCGCGTCATTGCGCTATCTCTCCCAACGGTTTGCCATGCCCTATAACCGCGTTGCGGGGCTTCTGACCGACATCGGTACGGAGGAACTGGCACACCTTGAAATGATTGGCGCAATCGTGCATCAACTGACGCGCAATCTGACACCCGAACAAATCAAGGCGCAGGGCTTTGACGCGTACTTTGTGGACTTCACCACAGGCATTTACCCGCAATCGGCGGGCGGCGCGCCTTTCAGTGCGATGGCAATCGCCTCCAAAGGCGACCCGATTACCGACCTGACCGAGGACATGGCGGCGGAACAAAAGGCACGCACGACCTACGACAATATTCTCAAACTGGTAGATGACCCTGACGTCATCGCACCAATACGCTTTTTGCGGGAACGCGAAATCGTCCACTTCCAACGCTTCGGCGAGGCACTCGGAATGGTCCGCGAGCATCTGGACTCCAAGAATTACTACTATTACAACCCCGCCTACCCGAACGGCTGTCGCGGTCGGTAAGCGCCAAAAAACGAAAGCACCCACGCAATTGCATGGGTGCTTTTGTCCTTATTTCCGTATTTTCTTTTTATATCCGCAGTCGCAATAAGGACCGCCCGAAGCAAGGGTGTATTCCCGCTCAAAATCAGCCGCGCCGCCCGCCTCGCTCATGGTGTAATCCAAACGGCACATGGCAGGTGTGAGGTCGTACAGCCCGAGTTTTTGCATCAGCACGCAGATGCCGCATTTGCTGAACCGCGCCTCATAACCGCTTCCGTCTGCGTACTCAAACAACTCCATATTCCACGAATACGGATTCCGGTCTGCCGCCCGCAGTGCGGCGGTCTCGCGCATATCGCGGAGGTCCTCCTCCGAAAACTTCTTTTTCCCGCTCTCTCGGCAGAACCACCGCATGGGCTTTGTCATCATCGAACGGGCATAGTATTCCGTCAGGTTCTCAACGCTCGGTCTCTGCGGCATGGAGAGAACAAACGCCCCCAGCATTGCGGCGTTGACAAGGTTCATCTTGAAGCGGTCGGCTTTCTCGAATTCGGGCAAATCGGACAGAATCTCCCGATACCGCTTCTTCGCCGCCCGCGTGACGGCACGCGCTGTTTTGGAATCCAAATCAAGCACTTCCGTCAGATTTTTCCGAAATGCCCCCGCAAACAGCGCCCACATTCCGCTCGGCATTCCGATGTACTCATTGCGTTTCCCTCCGTTTCGTAATCGGTTAGCAACCTCTAACCGTCTTTCGGCAATAGTATAGCACATTTTCGGGACTTTTGCAAGTGCTTTGGGCGAGTTTGCGGAAAAAGATTGCATTCGGGCGCAGTCTGTGCTATAATACATAGTGGAAAGTTTGCCTGCAAGGATTTATTCACGCCTTATTTCAAGCAGTTCATTTCAAGGAGGAGCCGTCATGCTGACACACCAAACGCAGAACACCGTTTCCGGTGAAACATACAACGTCTATCGCTATCGGGAACGGTCTTTCTATCCGCATTTTCACAAGAGTTATGAACTGGCATACCTGACCGGCGGCTCCGCGCGCTTCACCGTGGGCGAGCGGGACTATCCCGTCGCTTTGGGTGACTTCGTGATGGTCCTCCCCTTTGAACCGCACTGTTTCAGCGTCTCGGGGGACGGCGAACTGGTAGTCACGGTGTTCTCCGCAGGGCTTGTGCCGACCTTTTCGCGAATGACGCAGGGTATGCGCGGAGAGACCGCCGTGTTCCGTTGCGGCAATGCGACCCGCGCGTTCTTTGAAGCGGGCATTCCGTCAACAGCCGAATCACCGATTACCGAAATTCCGCACGGCGCGGCGCTGTTGGAGGTCGGAGCGCGGCTCTCGGCAGTCTGCGCGGACTATGTCCGAACGGTCCCCCTGCACCCCTGCGAGCGGAACACCGAACTCCTTGCCCGCATTCCCGAATACATCGACCGCCATTTCCGTGAGGACATCTCGGTCGGGAGCGCTGCGAAAGCGCTCGGCTACAGCGAAAGCCGTCTTTCCGCCGTCATACGGGACCAATTGCGCATCCCTTTCAAGACCTTGGTCAATCAGGCGCGGTTTGAATACGCAAGCAACCTGTTGGCGGACGGTTCGGCGAGCATCACCGAAATTGCGTTGGAAAGCGGGTTCCAGAGCGTCCGCACTTTCAACCGCGTTTTCAGAGAGTTGTCGGGGGGACGGTCGCCCCGTCAATGCTTCTCCCCGTTCCGAGACGCGCCCGAACCAACATCACCGCCGCGGGCGGAATGACCAAGCGACTCGGGTCCTCCATCGCAACCGCACGCGGAACAACGTTTTCAGGGCATTCAAAGGTGTTGTGCGAATTCATTCGCTCACCCGCGAGCAGGTACGCTTCCGCTTCTCCGTCCCATTCCGCACCGAGCAGGACGGGATTGATTGTGACCGCCTCCTCGCAGGAGCAGTTTGCAAGCGTCATCGTCAGCACACCGTCCTGCACCGATGCGGAGACCGACAGGCGCGCGGCGGAATCGCCGTCGTCCTCCACGACCGTGCGGATTGCCTCGGCACCCTGATGATGGCGGTACATCTCAAATACATAGAAATTCGGCGTGGCAACGCATTGCGCGCCCCGGGTCAGAAACAGCGAATGGAGATTGTTGCAAAGTTGTGCGACATTCGCCATTTTTACCTTGTCGCAATGGTTATTGAAGATATTCAGCGTCAGCGCCGCAATCACCGCGTCGCGCATGGTGGACTGCTGCTCGAACAGGTTCTTCCCCGCGCTCGGTCCCGACCCCTCGGGATGCCAACACCCCCATTCATCGATAACCAACTTCATGCAATCCTCCATCCCGCGCCCGCGGGTAATTGCGTAGTGGCGGCAAATCAGTTCCTCCATGTGCGCCGCTTTTTCCGTCAGGCAATCCCAATCTTCGCGCGTAAAATCCACCGCGTCCCCGCTTTTGCCGCAATAATAGTGGAAGCTCATACCGTTCACAGGTGCGTGACGGTCCTGCAACCCCGCCGTCAGCGCCTCGGTCCATGCGTAGTCCGCGCCGTTCGCGCCGCCGCAAATCAATTCACCGCCGCCCTGCTTTCCAAACAGATTTTTCACCACCGTGGCAAACCGACGGTATTCCGAAGCATAAAATTCGGGTGTCATATTTCCACCGCCGCCCCAATTCTCGTTGCCGATACCCCAATAGGGAATGTCAAACGGCTCGGGACTGCCGTTTTTTTCGCGCTCCAACGCCAAAGTGGTACTTCCGCGCGGCGCGGTGCAATACTCCACCCATTCGCGGGCTTCCATCGGCGTAATAGAGGTCACATTCACGGCAACGTACGGCTTTGCTCCCACCATGCCGCAGAAATCCATGAATTCATGGGTTCCCACCTCGTTGGTTTCAACCCTGCCGTCATAGGAGGTCCACCACCCCGCGCGGGTCGGGCGGTTCTCGCCAATACCATCGCGCCAATGGTAAGTCTCGGCAAAGCACCCGCCGGGCCAACGGATGACGGGCGGCGCAATCCGACGGAGTTTTTCTACAATCTCCCGACGGAACCCGCGGACGTTCGGGATTCGGGAATCCTTTCCGACCCACAACCCGTCCCGCATCACGCCGCCGATATGCTCTGCAAAATGCCCATACAGTTCCGGTGCAATCCTGCCCAATTTTTCGGGATATACCAGATAAACGGTTTTCATACAATTCCTCCTTTGGACCCCATTGGGGCCTTTTTGTATTTTCATCATATCACAACCGCGCCCGAAAGTCTCGTCAAAATCCAACCTCTGTCGGTCATTTTCCGCTATTCTGTCCTATACGGAGAAAGCGCCTGATGGTTTGCCCTGCCGACCGCCCCTGCTTACGGTGTAAAAGTCATGTCAAAAAAATCATATCACGCACTTGGCAACATCCGGAAAATCGGTTATACTATTGAAAACGAAGAAACCGTGCCAAAGGCGGCACCGCGCAATTCCGATGGTGGAATCGCGCGGTGCCGCCTTTACAGGTTGAGAAGTAAATCGTTAATATGGCAGTCCGTGCCACCCCGTCATACTGATAGTGCGTCAGGTCTTTGCCATTCGTCACATTTATTATTGAAACTAAACCGTTTCACCTGTGTAATTATTCTAACATGGTCCACAATAAAAGTCAATTTCATAATTTTCATCAAAATAGTATTTTTTCACTTTTTCAAAAAAGAATTGACATTCAAAAGGGAAAAAGGTATAATGAATATAACGAATAAAGAAGGAAATCTGCCATGAAGCATCGAACCTATATCCTTATCATGAGCAGGAGCAGCACAACGGAAACCCGAGAACAGTATCTTACCATGGGGGTCCTACCCCACCCTATTTATCGGCGAAAAACCGCTGATGCACCGTGCGCTGACAAGAGCGGGCGGGTTCCTTGTCAATCTCGGATTTCCAACCGTCTATGCGGGAGAGGCTGACACCGCAATCTGTTTCGGAGAAAACGCAAGAAGCCTGATTGGGAAGCCGCTCCCCGAAAAGTTGATTCTGGATTCAGGTCCGCGGTACGGAAATCGGTCCCGTCGGAAATCTACCGTTCGTCTACAGGGTTCTGACAAATCCCCGGGCATCGGTATCCCGTTTTTCCTCTTCAACCGTTCATTTATCAGGTTTGCGGCAGAAAAAAGACGGAAAAACCGTCTCCCTGTTTCTCAATTTTTCCGCCGACACGGTGTGGGACAATGCGGAACCGCTCCTCCCCCATCCGTCGGAATTCATCGGCAACGAAACCGCCCCCAAGGGGCGCGGTATCCTCTCTCTGCGGCACCCCGTCCCACTGTATAGCGGCTTTTTGGCATTTTGGGAGGCGCAGATATGAGACTGGAGGGAAACCGCGAAAAACTGAATGAAATTCTGTGTCTGGTCCACAACCTCACCGGAGCAACTCATCACGCAAAAAAACGATACGCCTTTTGAGGACGCGCTCAAGATTATCGACGAACATCTGGCGGAAGAAATCAACGTTGCCGACCTTTGCCAGCAGGTCGGCACCTGCAAAATCGTCCTGTATAAACAGTTCAACACGCATTTGGGATGCGCCTCCCGCCCCGGCAACTGCTACCAGAATATTCTGGCAAGGCAGATGCACATGGACTTTCTCAATCTCGGCTTTTCCGGATGCGGGAAAGCCGAGGACGCCATGATTGACTATCTTGCGGGTCTACCGATGGTTGCTTTCATCTCCGACTACGACCACAATGCACCGGATGCGGAACATCTGAAAAAACCGCATTTCAAACTGTACGAAGCCGTTCGGAAAACGCATCCGAACATGCCGTACATCATGCTCTCCCGCTATGATTTCAACAGCCATTACGAGGAAACCATTGAGCGGCGGGACGTCATTTACGAAACCTACCGACGTGCAAGAGCGGCAGGCGACAGAAACGTCTTTTACATTGACGGCGCATCGGTCTTTCGCGGGCAATATCAGGAGATGTGTACCGTTGACGGAACGCATCCGAACGATTTGGGATTCGCTCTGCTTGCCGATGCAATCGGAGCGGAACTGAAAATTGCCATGACACAAAATCTGCTGAACGAATAGACGAATCATGAAATATCACTTTTTACGTCAAAAGAAATAACCCCAACCGGATGGTTGCGGAAACAGTTGGAATCGCAGGCTTCCGGACTTTGCGGAACCTCGACAAGGTCTGACCGGACATTCGCGACAGCGCATGGGCGGCGGAAACCGCGAAGGGTGGGAGCGCGTCCCCTATTGGTTGGATGGGTTCATCCCTTTGTCGTTCCTTTTGCGGGATGGGGAGATAATTGCAAGAGCCAAACGGTTTATTGACCGGATTCTTTCCTTTCAACAGGAGGACGGTTGGATTTGTCCGAACGGGAAACACTCCGCGGGAAAAGTATGACACGTGGGCAGTCCAACTGATTGCAAAAGTGCTGACAGTCTGGTATAACTGCTCCGGAGACGAACGGATTCCGCAGGCTCTTTATCGGCTTCTGAAGAATGATTACGACCTGCTCGACAGCGGAAAAATCAAACTGTTCGATTGGGGAAAGTCCCGTTGGTACGAAACCTTTATCGCGTTGCATTTTTTGAATCCTCTGTAGCATAGAAATAAAAAAATCCGTGTTCCTGCAGAAAACACGGATTTTTCTATGTACGGCAGCATTTCGCCGATACGACTCCACTTGGCTCTGAAAAATCAGCCATCAATCAAATGCCTGCGTAAAAGCCCCAAAATCACCTAAAAACACAGAAAAAGCCCCGAAAAATCGGAGCTTTTTGAGGTTGTAGCCTTTTCGTACTACAAAGATGGTGGAGACAGATGGATTCGAACCAACGACCTCATGCATGTCAAGCATGCGCTCTAACCAACTGAGCTATGCCTCC
>CAZVYZ010000065.1:0-7836 GCA_964630695.1 uncultured Ruminococcus sp. | reverse complement strand
GGACTTCTCCTTAAGAAGTCCCCTAAGCAGGGTTCGGGACAGAGTCCCGAGGTCTTCTTAACTACCGCAACGCCGAGGGCTGTCGGGGCAACCGCAGGACGGGCGCGGATTGGGGGGCACGGGCGCCGTGCCGGTGGAGAACTCACCGATCGGGAAAGGCATGCTGCGGAATACGCGGCAGGGGTCGTCATCCTCAACCTCGTGGCATTCCTTTTCGGGAATCGCGTACTCGGTCGCGGAGATAAGGTACTGCGCGGGACGCGTGATGCGGACCACCGAGAAGATGCCGAGAGAAACCGTGAGGAACCGACGGGCGCTGTCGTTGCACGAATCAGCGAAGCAAATCGGCGCGTCAAAGGTCGTCATCACCGTTTCGGGCAGGTCGTTCTCGTGGCAGCAGCAACAGCAGTTGCACTCCTCTGCCTTTTCGAGGATGCGGGTGCCGAGCAGAACGGGGTCAACCGCCTCCACCACAGCGGTGGGAACACTGCGACTGCCGCAGTTCGGCTTCGGGAGAGAGCAGAAACTGTCTCCGCAGCCGTCGGAGCGGTAGGTGTGCGTGTTGGTGTCGCCGCCATAGAGAATGACGCGCTTTTCCAACACCGCAATCCCCTCCACTTCCTGTGACCGCCCGCCGCCGACGCAAGCCTCGCAGGTCACCTTGATATAAAATCGAATCGTCACCGCGTAGAAGCCGCGGTTGAACTGAATCGGGTCGATACCGATGTTCGTCCAAAGAATTTCCGCGCTCTTGGCACGGATGGCTCCGGTACGCTCCAGAATTTCGTTTCCGAAATCCGACAGATACACGCGCACATTCTCATAACAGTCGCGATCCCGACAGGAATCCAGAACGCGATTGGTCTCGATGCACACGGTTTCTCTGGAGGTTCCGCCGCCACACGGGAATCTGTTTTCCGCCATAACCGTTTTCTCCTTATGATATACTATCGAGAGGGTCTTTCACCTCGTTATCATTCTATGCGCTCCGCGCTTTTCTGACACTTCCCGACAGAACCCGCTCTCAAATTCGCAAAAACGGAAGTTCGGGAGAAGACCGCCGCCCCCGCATTTCTCCGTTGCATCCGCCCCGCTAATTCCACCCGATTTTGTAAACAATCGGGAAACGGTCTTGCAAAAATCGGAAAAGTGTATTATAATGAAGAGGATACAAGACCATACCGCGCAAATTCAACTGTTCGGATTGCAATTTGCACCCTCGGAGTTGCGCGGGGTCACCTGATAACTTGTGAGGTTCCGCTATGAAAAAGAAACTGCTTGCAACACTGGCGCTGACGCTCGGCGTATCGGTTCTTTCCTCCTGCGCGTCGGTCATCTCCTTTCCCGCCCCTCCCACCGACCCGAATGTCCCGCTCTGGGAGGAGCCGCAGACCGAGGCGCCGGGCGACCCTGCCGCGCTCCTCGGCATCTGGTACGCGGACGGTCTTTCCAGTGTGTTCCGCTTCGGTGAGGACGGCGTGCTGACGGTCTGGGGACTGACCGCGGGCTATGATTACGAATACAGCAACACAGCGACCGGACGCTATACCTACGACGGCAAAACGCTGACCATGACGCTCGGCGACGAAACCGTGACCAAGACCTGCACGGTCAAAGACGGGACCGTCATCCTTGACGGCTCCATCACCATGCAGGCACAGACCGAAGAACCCGCCAAGCATCCCTCCTACCCGCACCCCGATTTTGAAGCGCTTGCCGCCGCACTTCCGCTCCTGCCTGCCGATGCGCTGACAGGGCTGACGCTCTCCGCCACGGGAAAACGCCTGCAGGCAACGAACCTGTTGAAAAACACCTATTGGAAAGACAAAGAAAAAGAGAAGCGGACCGAGGGAACCGCAGTCCTCGGTGACACGGTCAACATCGACTTTACGGGCAAGTTGGACGGCGTTGCGTTTGAGGGCGGCACGGCGACGGACACTGACGTGATTGTCGCCCCCGACACGGGCTATATTGCGGGCTTTTGCGAGGGCATCGCGGGACACGCCGTGGGCGAAACCTTTGACGTCACCGTCACGTTCCCCGAGAACTACGGAAACGACGCGCTTGCAGGC
The DNA here is from genome assembly GCA_964630695.1 of uncultured Ruminococcus sp. Lineage (GTDB taxonomy): Bacteria > Bacillota > Clostridia > Oscillospirales > CAG-272 > UMGS1865. The sequence continues at coordinate 5,764 of CAZVYZ010000065.1, read as the reverse complement.
AAGGAAGCGGTCTTTACCATGACGCTCAACTGCATCTACAACACCGAAGTCACCGACGAAATGGTTGCCGCCTACGAGGGAAACGACTACACCACCGTTGCGGAATGGGAAAACGCGATTTGGAACGAACTGGTAACAAGGGAGGTCTGGTCGCTCATCCCCACGCTTGCCGATTTCCGCGACGAAACCGACGCTTACCGCTACTATTATCAGGATATGCTGGATTTCTACCACTACTACGCCGCAAGTTACGGGATGGAATTTGAACTGTTCCTGTCGTTCTACGGCAAAACCGTTGCGTCACTGGAATCGGAAAGCCGCGAGACGGCGCGGAACTACCTTCTTGCCGCCACCGTGGTCCGTGCGCTTGACATCCGCCCCGAGGAGGAGTGGCTGAATCACTTTACCGAGAATTATATCGCGGACTACGTGGCGAGCGGTTATACCGAAGCACAGGTGCGCGAGATGATTGCATCGGGCAACGGTCGACTTGCTTACCGTGCCGCTATGCTGTCGGACCTCGCCGCAGAGCGTCTGGTTGCCTCCAACACGTTCTCCGACTGACCGCTCCCCTATGGATTACCGCGAGAAAACCGTTCACGGCAACGAGGGACTGCCGATTGCGGTCTATCGGCTCGGTCCCTCCCATATCCGCTATCGGATGAACGCGCACTGGCACCCCGAGCATGAAATTCTCTATGTGGAGTGCGGCAGTCTGCGACTGTTCCTCAACAATACGCCAATGGAGCTACCGCGCGCAAGCCGAAACACAGTCTGAATACAGAAAACGCCCGTCGCATTTCTGCGACGGGCGTTTAATTCAATGTTTTCCATTAAGCGGAATCAATTCTCCAAAACCACCCTCGGTATTGGCTCCACCCTGCGAAAGATGATTTTTCCCCGTTCCCGTTTCTTCTTTCGTTCCCGTTTCCTTTTCCGTTCCCGTGCTCGGCGCGTCGGTTTCGGTCTTTGCAGGAACGCTGTCCCTTTCAATTTCACCGGGTTCCTTCGTACAGGACACCACCGACAGCACGATGCCGAGCAGAAGCAACAAAGCAAAAATCCATTTCTTCATGAGGTAATCCTCCCCTTTTTCATCAATGCTCTTATACGCGGTGCAGTTTGCCGAAACTGTTGTCCTCGTTAGCACCTGCGTTAGTCAGAGATCCCGAATTGTCCGTTGCAAGAATGCTTTCTTCATCAATCGGGAGCCATTCTCCCTCGGGGGCAGTATTGTATTTCATGTTTCGAACTTCCTTTCTGTATCTTCGGAACTGCTCTTTGTACAGTATACCATACTTTTCTCTCTTTGTCAACCACTTTTCTGTAATTTACACAAAAAAGAAAGAAGACCTCGGAGTTTTGCCCCAAGGTCTTACTTTTTTCCGTACAACCGCCCCTGCCAGCGGTTTTCGCGATAAAGGAGTTTGTCCAAATCGTTGATGACTGCGGTTTTGCGGAGCGTCCAGAGCGGCGCCAACAACTCCTCGCGCGCACCGTCACCTGTCAGGCGGCAGATGACCGTTTCGGGCGGCAGAAGTTCCAAAGCGTCGGCAAGCAACCGAACGTAATGCGGCTCTTCCAACGGTTGATAGTCCCCCGCGCGCCACTGCTTTTCCAACTCGGTCCCGCGCAGAACGTGAAGCAGGTGCAGTTTGACCTGCTCGGGGCGCAACGCCGCAACGTCTCGCACGGTCTGCAGCATCGTTTCATCCTCTTCATCCGGCAATCCGAATATCAGATGCACACAGATTGCGATTTTCCCGCTCGCTGTCCGCAAACGGTTGTATCCCTCCAGAAACTGCGTCCATGTGTGTCCGCGCCGAATCCGCGCCGCCGTCACATCCGACGAGGACTGAAGTCCCAACTCCACCGTCAGGTCGGTCCGCTCCGCGAGGTCCGAAAGATACGCCACCACATCGGGGGGCAGACAGTCCGCGCGGGTCGCAACGTTCAAGCCCACAATGCCGTCCGCCGCGAGTGCCGCCTCAAATTTTTCGCGCAGGACCGCCACCGGCGCGTAGGTGTTGGTCCGCGCCTGAAAATAGGCAATGCAAGCCGAGACATCCCATTTATGCGCGTACAACGCCCGTTGGCGGGCAATCTGTTCGGCAACGGCCAACTGCGCATCTGGCGCAAAGTCCCCGCTCCCGCGCGCGGAGCAGTAGATACAGCCGCCCCTGCCACAGGTCCCGTCAATGTTCGGGCAGGTAAATCCGCCGTCCAGAGGCAACTTCACCACCCGCCGCCCGTAGGTCCGCCGTGCGAAATACTCAAACGTCTGATACCGTTTGTTACTGTCGCTGTACGGATACGGGTTGCTTTCCCGCTGTGTCATGTGTCCTCCCCCGTCTCCGCACCGTCAGGGCGCAGAGAACCACAAAAATCGTCAGGATGACCGAAACGACGCCGACCGCCCAAGCAGTCGTCGGTAACAGCCGCTCCATGCCATCCAGCAGTTTGATCGCGCCGCACGCCGCAAAAATGACGAACGACGCCGCGCGGAACAGTCGCTCGGGCAGATGGCGCCCCAAAAGAACGCCGACCCCGACGCCGAGCAGTCCCGAAAGAAACAGCGCCGCCGTCGCACCCAGAAAGACCGCCGGCACCGCGCGGGGATTCTCTGCCGAGAGTGCAAGCGTGGCAAGTTGTGTTTTGTCGCCGAGTTCCGCCAGAAAATAGGTCCCGAAAATAGCGGGAAACGCCTTTCCGCGACGAACGGTCCCGTCCTCCTCTTCCCCGCCGATACCGGACCACGCGAAAAAAAGAAACGCACCGCCCGCCACCAAGGAAATCAGCGTCATGGGCAGCAACCCGCCCAACAGCGCGCCGAGCGAAACCGCCAGACCGCACAGCAACGCAATTGCCGCAAAGGTCCCCGCCAGAATGTCCCGCAAGCGGTATTCCGCCGTCAGCGCCGCCATCAGGAACTGCGATTTGTCCCCCATCTCCGCCAGAAAAATGACCGCAAAGGTACGCAAAAAAATTGCAGGCATGAAAGCCTCCGTTGAATGTTACTTCCGTCTTTTCACGTCTGTAAAAAAGCCCTGCTTTTTGGGAATAAGGTCCTATAGTGTTTCTTATTTAACACCTGTAAAAGATGAGATTTATCCCCCCTCATCAGTCGCTGACGCGACAGCTTCCCCCCAAGGGGAAGCCTGATGTACGCCATCCTGACAAGGTCAATCCGATTCCAAACCTTTTTACATAAAGAAGATTATTTTTCACAGTGATGATTCCGGTTAATAACCCCGCGCATCCTTCTGCGGAACGCCTATATCAATGTCTTATGTAACGATATATGTAACTACATCGTTGGATATGTTATAAATACTGCAAACCAAAGAAACCGTGCAAAAAAGGCTTCCCCTTGGGGGGAAGCTGTCGCGTCAGCGACTGATGAGGGGGGATACGTCCTGCGTCCCCCCGCGTCTCCTTACCCCAGCAGTTTTTCCAGTGCCGCGATTCGGGTACAGACCGTGAGGACTTTGACCGCCGTCAGCAGGTCATCCTCGTTCGGGTAGGTCGGCGCAATCCGGATGTTGCTGTCGTCGGGGTCCTTGCCGTAAGGATAGGTCGCCCCGACCCGCGTCAGTTTCACGCCCGCCTGCTCACAAAGCGCGTAGGTCCGTTTTGCACAGCCGTTCATCACATACAGGCTGATGAAATACCCGCCGAGCGGGCGCGTCCAGTGCGCGACACCCGTGTCGGAGAGGTCGCGGTCCAGATTCTCCAGAACAATCTCGAATTTCGGGCGAATCAGGTCCGCAAGCATCATCATGTGCCGTCTGATGTTCTCCGCATTGCCGAAGTAGCGCACGTGGCGCAACTGGTTGATTTTGTCAAAGCCGATGGTCTGCGCACCGATAATCGGCATAATCTGTCGCAGATTCTCCTGCGATGCCGCCATAATCGCCACGCCGGACCCCGGGAACGAAATTTTGGACGTCGACGCAAAGTAAAACACCCGATTGTCATGCCCGTGCCGTGCGCACGCCGCGAAAATATCCGCCAGTTTGTCTTGGCGGTCGGGATACAGGTCATGCACCGCGTAGGCGTTGTCCCAGAAGATACGGAAATCCTTTGCCGCCGTCCGCATGGCTCCGAAGCGCTCCACCGTCTCGTCGGAGTAGGTGATTCCGTCGGGGTTGGAATATTTCGGACAGCACCAAATGCCCTTTATCATCGGGTCGGAGGCAACCAAGCGCTCCACTTCGTCCATGTCGGGACCCGTTGGCGTCATTGCAACGGGAATCATACCGATTCCGAGCGATTCGCAAACGCCGAAATGGCGGTCATACCCGGGAGACGGGCATAGAAAATAAATTTTTTCTTCTTTGCACCACGGGCGCTCGCTGTCGCAAACACCGTAAAGCATCGCGCGCGCGACCGCGTCGTACATCAGATTCAGCGAGGAGTTCCCGCCGATGAACAAATCCTCCGCGGGGATATGCAAAAGTTCCGCAAACATCCGTTTCGCTTCGGGAATTCCGTCCAGAACGCCGTAATTGCGGCAGTCAAAGCCGTTTTCGGTCCGACAGTCCGAGGAAGAACTGATGCAGTCAAGCATTCCCTGAAGCAAATCCAGTTGTGCCGCCCCGGGTTTGCCGCGCGAGAGGTCCAATGCCAATCCCCGCGCCTGATACGCCTCGTATTCCCGTTTCAGTTTCTCCAACAGGACAGTCTGTTCCTGCCGTGACAGTTTTGCATATTCCATCTGTTTCCTATCGCCTTTCCGTGGGAGTGACCCCAAAATTCCACCCTAACAGTATAGCATATTCGCGCCGAAAAAGCAATATGTTTTTGCAAAATAATCAGTCCGAAAATTCATTTTTGTTTGTTTTGCTGTCTTTTGACCAAAAAACAGAGACGATATTTGCAAGTTCTTTTTGATTTCCTGCATATTGGATTCCGCTCCAATGGGTAGGAAAGAGACAGCGAAAGCGGTCCTCACACCAGCGGTCGTCAATCAGGACCGCCACGCCGCGGTCCTCCTCCCGCCGTATCACGCGCCCGACGGCTTGCAGGATGCGGTTCATCCCCGGATAGGTGTAGGCATAGTCATAGCCCGCCTCGCCGTTTTCATCGTAGTATTCGCGCAGGATGTTCCGCTCGCTCGAAAGCCCCGGAAGCCCCACGCCGACCACAACCGTGCCGATAAGCCTGCCGCCGGGGAGGTCCACGCCCTCGGAAAACGACCCGCCCAGAACGCAGAAGCCGACGCGCAACCGCCCGTCATCGACGAACCGCGCGAGGAATTCCTCCCGCCCGCGCTGTCCCATCCCCTGCGTCTGCTCGATAATCTCCACCGACGGATACCGCGCACGGAACGCTTCCAGAACGCGCCCGAGATACTCGTAGGACGGGAAAAAGGCGATGTAGTTTCCTCTCCGTCCCGAGACCGTTGCCGCAATGCAGGCGGCAATCTTCTTTGCGCTCTTTTCGCGGTCCTCGTAGCGTGTGCTGACACCGGTCACCGCCGCAAGGCAGAAATTCGCGGGGTCGAACGGGGACGGCAACGAGAGCCGCGCCGCGCCCTTTCCGCCGCCGAGAATGGTTGCAAAATAATCGGGCGGGGTCAGCGTTGCCGAGAAAAAGACCGCCGCCTTTGCGCGGGACAGTCGCTCATCCAACACCTCGGACGGGTCAAGGCAGACGAGCCGCGCCGTCACCTCATGCCCGTGCCGCTCCAGAAAGGTCAGGAAATGCGAATCGTAGAATTCCGCAATCACGGTGAATTTCTTCAGCGTCGCGCCGAGCGCCA
>CAZVYZ010000064.1:0-7887 GCA_964630695.1 uncultured Ruminococcus sp. | reverse complement strand
ATTTTTGCCCCTGTTTTTTTGTTGTGCTGATTCTATGTAGCCATACACGCTCTACCAATTCCGGCTGCTCCGAGCCTCATTCCGCCAGCGGAATGAGTACGACTATCGTCTCTCTCCGCTACCGGATAGAAGCGGTAGGAAAGTTACATTTGAATCGGGCGGAACGACCCGCGTGTCGTTCCGCACCATTCAATAACTAACCTGAACTTTTTCTATCCGGTAGCGGAGCGAGCGGCGATAGCCGCTTTGCCAATCCCGCTGGACGGGATTGGACGCGGAGCAGCCGGAATTCGTAATACGGAATATGGCTATATCAGAATCCGTACTATGTAAAGAAAGAACCAAAAATCCAATTGGGTTAAGGTCTTGAGGGTCCTTAGGGGACTTCTCCTAAAGAAGTCCCCTAAGTGGGTTCGGGCGAAGCCCGAGGTCCTCCCCCTCACTTCGGCTTTCCTTTGAAGAACAGACAAACGAGATAGCCGAAAATCAAAGCCGCCGCAATGCCGCCCGAGGTTGCCGCGAGACCGCCGGTCAGCGCACCGAGTAAGCCCTGCTTTTCCACCGCTTCCCGTACACCGACCGAAATTGCGTAGCCGAAACCGGTCAGCGGGACCGTCGCGCCCGCGCCCGCAAATTCCGCGAGCGGCTTGTAGATTCCAATCGCGCCGAGAAAAACACCGACCACCACATACAGAACCAGAATCCGCGCAGGGGTCAACTTCGTGCGGTCAATCAGAATCTGCGCGATGACGCAGAACGCGCCGCCTACCAAAAATGCCCAAAGATAGGGCAGAAGCCGGTCAATCATGTCCGTTTCCTCCGCAAAGTTCAATGAGATGCGCCACGGCGGGAATGTTTTCGCCCTGCTTGATGCTGTCGGGACTCATCATCGCGCCTGTGGCAAGGAAGAGAATCCGCCGCAGTTCCCCCGATTGCAGGAGCGGCAGGAAATACGCGCTGAGGACCGTCCCCGCACAGCCGCAACCCGAGCCGCCCGCGTGGACGTCCTGTGCCTTGCGGTCGTAAATCAACTGCCCGCAGTCCGCATAGCGGTCCCGCACCGTCACGTTGTGCCGCTCAACCAGAGAGCAGAACAACTCGCCACCCTCAAAGCCGAGGTCGCCCGTCACCACCTTGTCCCAGTGCGTGACGTCCTGCCCCGTCGCTTCCAGATAGCGCAGGAGCGTGTCCACCGCCGCAGGCGCCATTGCCGCGCCCATGTTGGAGGAATCCTTGATGCCGAAGTCCTGCGCCTTGCCCGCCATGCCGCCCGTGACGCAAACGCGGTCGGCGTGTCCATCGGCGGGTCCCACCAAGTAAGCGCCCGCACCCGTCACTGTCCATTGCGCAGTGGGCGAGCGTTGCGCGCCGTATTCAAGCGGCGTGCGGTACTGGCGCTCGGCGGAGCAGTAGTGCGAGGAGGTCACAACTCCCGCCACGCGTGTAAAACCGCCGCTGACCGCCATGGAAGCCAGCAAAAGCCCCTCGACCGAAGTCGAACAGGCACCGTACAACCCGAAATAGGGAATGTCATAGGAAAGAAGCCCGTAGGCGGAGCCGACGCATTGGTTGAGCAGGTCGCCCGCAAAGAGCGCGTCAACGTCGCCGTCGCGCAAGCCCGCCTTGGAGAGCGCCAGACGGAACGCCATGCGTTGGGATTCGCTTTCCGCCCCCTCCCACGTTTTTTTACCGAACAAATCGTCTGGGTCGTGCAAATCAAAGCACCCGCCGAGCGGTCCGTCGTGTTCCTTTTTGCCGACGACCGACGCCGAGGCAAGGACCGCCGCCTGCAACCGAAAATATCCTTGTTTCATTCGTGATTTCCTCTCTTTTGTTCGTATTATTGACAAATTGGCTTGCATTATGCGCGAAAGTATGGTACAATAAAGATACAAAATCTGAAAAGAGGAAATCATCGTGATTGTGCAATTGAAAAATGACTGCCTGACCGTAGCAATCTCCGACGTCGGCGCGGAGATGCAGTCGGTGCGCGGCGCGGACGGGACCGAATACCTCTGGCAGGGGGACAAAACCTATTGGGAGGACCGCGCACCCGTGCTGTTCCCGTTCTGCGGGCGCTTCTGGGAGGGGAAATGCACCGACGCGGGCATTCCCTGCGACCCCGGGATGCACGGCTTTCTCCGCCACATGACAACCGAGGTGACGAAAAAATGCGACGAAGCGATTACGCTTTGCGCCCGCGACAATGCGGAAACGCGGAAAAAATACCCCTATCCGTTTGAGGTCTGCCTGACCTACCGCTTGCAGGAGCGCACCCTGACCCTGAATGCGGAAATCATCAACCGTGGCGAGCGCGTTCTGCCGTTCGCGCTCGGGCTTCACCCGGGCTTCAACCTGCCGTTTGCGGGCGGGACCATGGCGGATTACACCGTCCGTTTCATCGGCGCAAACGGAATGATTCCGCGCGTCAAATTTGACGCGGAGGAGTGCTTTCCGATTGGCGGAAGTCGGGATTTTGCACTCCGCGACGGGGAATACTTTGACCCGACCGACGCCTTTTTTGCGGCAGGCTCGGGATTCTTCTGCGGGATACCGCACAAGGTGGCGCTGGAGAAGCGCGGAACCGACCGCCGCATCACCATGGAATTCCCCGAATTCCGCTATTTCGGGCTGTGGAAAGCGCCCGGCGGGCAGTTCCTTTGCATGGAGCCGTGGACCTCGATGCCCGCGACGCACGGGGAGAATACCGAACTGACCGAAAAGCCCGATTTGCTCCGCTTGGCGGCGGGGGAGAGCAGGACTCTGACCTGCACGTTTGCTTTCCATTGAAATCAACGAAAAGAGGGAAAACGATATGCTGACACCGGATAGAAAACCGTTCCATATTCCGACCGAGCGCGGGAAAGTGGGGCGCTATTGCATCCTGCCCGGGGCGCCCGAGCGGGTCGAACGGATTGCGGTGCTGTTGGAGGAGCCGGTGTTTGTGGGCAGAAACCGCGAGTTTACGGTCTGGAACGGAAAACTGGCGGGCGAGACGGTGACGGTCTGCTCCACGGGCATCGGCGGACCGTCTGCGGCGATTGCGGCGGAGGAATTGGCGGATTGCGGCGCGGAGGTGCTGATTCGCGTCGGGACCTGCGGCGGAATCGCGACGGCGGTTGCGAGCGGGGACCTCGTGGTGGCAACCGGCGCGGTGCGGCAGGACGGAACCTCGCATGAGTACGCGCCGCCCGAATATCCCGCAGTTCCCGATTTCGGCGTGACGGCGGCACTGCAAAAGGCGGCGGCGCACGTCATGGCGGAGGCGGGAAACCGGAATGCCGTCCACCTCGGCGTGGTGCAGAGCAAGGACTCGTTTTACGGTCAGCATTCGCCCGCGCGGATGCCGATTGCGGGCGCACTGGAGGAGAAATGGGAGGCATGGAAGAGGCTCGGCGTTCTGGCAAGTGAAATGGAGGCTTCCACGCTCTTTACGGTCGGCGCGGCGCGGGGCTTGCGGACGGGCGCAGTGTTCCACGTCATCTGGAATCAGGAGCGCGTAAAGGCGGGAATGGACACCGATGCGGAGGAGTCGCACGACACGGGAGCGGCTGTCCGCGCAGCGGTGGAAGCGGTCCGACTGCTGATTGCAGTCGACTAAAGGAAACATTTTTCGCGAAAAGAAAAAATTTTTATTTTAGTCATTGACAACCGCTTTTTCTTGTGATACAATATAAATAGTTATATCTTAAAATCAGACGAACGGAAGTTTATGTTGATATAGATACCAAAAGCGGAAAGGAAGAAGAAAGATGAAATTTAAGAGAACCATTACCCTCGCCATTCTTGCCGCGGTCCTCTCGGCAAATCTGGTTGCGTGTGTTGCGGAAAAGGACCCGAATAAGGACCCGAATCAGACTTATACGGATGCAAACGGGAATGTGGTGACACAGGGACCGCGCGAGGACCCGAACACCGACCCTGCAAAGTTGGAGTACACCAATGTCAGCAAGACGGTTTATGTGAAGAAGAAGTCCACATTGAAGCCGATTGACAGCAAGGAAAAGTCGATTACATTGGAAGCGCCGGCCAGATTGGAATGCTTTGCGCAAAGCACTGATAAAAGTGCAGAATGGCTCAAGGTCAGGTATGATGGGGTGGAATACTACATCGCTCGTGGTCGGACCACGGACGATGATATTGATGAAGAGTCCTTTGTTTCGTGTGATGAGGAAATGACGGTGTGTAAGGAATCTGCCAAACTCAGAAAATATCCATCGGACGCTACTTTCTCCACGGAGTTGGCATATTTGAAAAAGGGTGACAAGGTTGAGGTCGTTGCAAAGAGTACCGAAAAGAAATGGTATAAAGTCAAGTATACCAACGGTTCCAAAACGGTTACTGGTTTTGTTGGATTCAGCGCCCTTTCGGAGGACTACAGCAAAAAGTTTACTAATCTGCCTGCGTCAAAGACTGTTTATGTTATTTCCGAGAGCAAGGCAAATCTGCGACTGGAGCCGATTCCGGGACAGGATGGAGGTACCATTGTGGGCGGGGACGGTGTTCCTCGCGGAACAGAACTAACGGCTGTTGCGGAAGGCAATGTAAACGGGTTGTCGTGGTACATGGTTTACTACAAGAAAGATGCAGGTTCTGCTTCTGTCAAGTGCTATGTGGCAAAATCGGAAGTTTCCGAGATTAGACCGGATAGTGGGTATACACTGGATGAGTTGCTTGAAAAGTACAAAAAAATAGGATATGTGGAGTTTTCGACACCGATTATCGCATATCCGTACCAGAACAGCATTAACGTCCGAGAGACCCCGTCGGCAAGTGGCAAACTGGTGGAGCCGGTTGAGTTACCGAGCAGTTTGACGCTCTACGCTTATGGTGAATCCCTCAGTGGTGGCGCGACATGGTGTCTGGTTAAGACGCAGAACGGAAAGATTGGTTTTGCTTGGTATGATTCGCTGACATTGGATTCGACAGGAAAGACTCTGACCGGTATTCCGCTGTCACTTGACCATCTGCTTGATGTTTACAACTTTACAGAGGTGTCTCTCACTAAAGAAGCAAAAGTTGAACTGAAGTTGTGGAGCGAGCCGAACGGCGAGGAAAACAAAGTGGTAAAGAAAGTTACCAAGGGTACATCGGTTAAAATTGTTGCGCAGGGTAAGGACGCGAACAATGTAGATGCTTATTATATTGTTGAAGTCGATAATGTCTACTATTTCGCCCTCCAATCCGCGTTTAATTGACTTTTCCTCACAAAAGGGTTGACAAAACGCAATTTTTGCGGTATAATATTGATATTGACGGTATGAAGTGCCGGTAACAACGGTCGTCGTGGATGGCGGTCGGTTGGAAAGGAGCCTTACTTATGAATGAGAATGTGGTTTTCGATTCGGCTAAACGCGCAGGAACCTTTGTCGGGAAAGCGCTCTCCTGTTTCGCGGCGGGGGTCATGTTGGTTGCCGATACCGCGACCAGAAAGAGAAATTTCGTCACGGGTAATGTGAATGCCGCGCGGCAGGAGCCACCCAAGCCCGTTCCCGCTTATACCTCGGGCAAAAAGACCCGCTTCGTTTGCCGTGAGTGCGGCGCTCCCGTTGAGGTCAAGTCGTTCCGTCTGGCACATGGCTACACGCCCGGAAAAGGCTTCCTCTGCGACAACTGCCGTGCAATGGGCAAGTCCCCCTCCAAATACTACGGCGGCGCGGACTATAACGACAGCGAGACACTCACCGCTACCTGCGCAAGATGCGGCAAGGTGATGCGCGAGAAGTCCTACAAACGGCTGAAAAAATACCGCGTCGGCAAAGAATATTATTGCCGCGATTGCTACATGAAGTACGAATACTGATACGCACTTTGCTTCTATGGGGGGAAAACCTCGGGGCTTTGCCCCAAACCCCATTTAAGGGACTTTTTGGAAAAAGTCCCTTAAAAATCTTCAAAAACTTTCACAAAAGGGCAGGATTCCGTAGGGAATCCTGCCCTTTTGTGAAATTCTTGAGGGTTCTTAGGGAACTTCTTTTAAGAAGTTCCCTAAGTAGGTTCGGGCAACGCCCGAGGTCTTACCCCCGCAGAAACAAAGCGAGTACCCGCCAGAAGCGTTCGACGGAATCAAGGTCGAGGGCTTCGTCGGGGGAGTGAATGTCTTTCATGTCGGGACCGATGGAAATCATGTCCATGTCGGGGACGTGGTCGTGAATCACGCTGCACTCCAGACCCGCGTGAATCACGTTGACCCGCGCGTCGGTTCCCGTTTCTTCGCGGAACGCCGCCAGATACGCGTCGCGGATTGCCGAGTTTTCCGCGTAACTCCACCCCGGGTAACGGCTGTGGTGGCGCACCTTGCCGCCAACCGCCAAAGCGAGCAGATTCAGGTCCCGCTCGGAAGCGTTCAACTGCTCCTCAATCGAGGAACGAGACGAGAAAACGAAAGTCAACTTGCCGTCCTCCTGCCGCATCACGCCGAGGTTGCGGGAGAACTCCACAAGCCCTGCCACCTTGCGGCTCATCTCCAGAACGCCGTTCGCGGCGCAGGCAAGCACCGTAATCGCCCCACGCGTCGTTGCGGCGGAGAGCATTTCGCAGGGCGCATCGGTGGGCGCGACCGTCAGACGGAAACCGCGGTCCGCTTCACAAAGTTCGGAGGCGATTGCCGCGCCGACGTCGGTCAGAAGCGTGACCGCACCGTCCTCGTCGGGAACCGCCAGAACCGCCACCGCTTCGCGCGGAATCGCGTTGTCCTTGGAGCCGCCCGAGAGCGACACCAGACGCGCCGCAGGCTGTGCCTCAAGGAGCGCGGCAAGCAGGCGACCCATCAATTTGTTCGCATTCGCGCGCCCGCAGTTGATGTTCTCGCCCGAGTGACCGCCCGCAAGACCCGTCAGTTTTACCTCAATGCAGTCGCCCGCAAGCGCTTCGGGCGTGGCGTCGAGTGTCAGGTCGGACCGCACACCGCCCGCACAGCCCGCCGTCACCACGCCGAACTCCTCGCTGTCGAGGTTCAGCATCCGCCGCGCGGAAAGGAGCGAGTAGTCAAACGCGTGCGCGCCGTCCATCCCGACTTCCTCCGCCGTGGTGAACAGGCATTCATACGCGGGGTGGGAGGGCAATTCGCCGTCCAGAAGCGCGAGCATGATGGCAACGGCAATGCCGTCGTCGCCGCCGAGCGTGGTCCCCCGCGCGCGCAGGTACTTCCCGTCAATCCAAAGTTTCAGCGGGTCGCGCAGAAAGTCGTGTTCCGTGTCGCGGTTCTTCTCGCATACCATGTCGGTGTGTCCCTGCAACAAGAGCGGCGCGGCACTGAGACGGTCGGGGGAGGCGGGGGCTTTGATGAGGACGTTGTTCTGCGCGTCGCGGTGGTACTCCAGACCGCGTGCCGCCGCAAAGGCGCAAAGGTAGTCGGCAATGGCGGCTTCGTTGTAGGAGCCACGCGGGATTGCACTGATTTCTTCAAAGTAACGGAAAACCGATTCGGGCTTCCGTCCGTGAATGACGTATTCCATATTCGTATCTCCTGTTCGGGTTATTTTGCTTCAAACATGTCCAGATTGTCAAGCGATTTTCCCGTGCCGAGGGCAACGCAGGACACCGCATCGGGCGCAACGCGTGTTTTGATTCCGGTCGCGCGGGTCACCAGTTGGTCAAACCCATAGAGCAGACTGCCGCCGCCGGTCATAACGATGCCGTTGCGGAGAATGTCACCGAGCAATTCGGGCGGGGTCTTTTCGATAACCGTGCAGATGGCATCCAGAATCGCCGTGACCGGTTCGGCGAGCGCTTCAATCATTTCCTTGGAGGTCACGGTGATGACTTTCGGCAGTCCCTGATTGACGCACCGCCCCTTGACTTCCATCGAAAGAATCTGCGGGTGGCTGTAGACCGCGCCGATGCGTTTTTTGATAGCCTCGGCACTCCGCTCTCCAATCAGGACCT
>CAZVYZ010000063.1:0-7900 GCA_964630695.1 uncultured Ruminococcus sp. | reverse complement strand
CCGCGACCGTTGCCGCCAACCCCTGAACCCCGACCCGCACGCTCGCGGGCAACGGTTGAATATCGTCCGCCAGCCCAATACAGAACACCGCCAGTCCGCCCGCAAGCCCCGCCGCCATTTCCAAGGTATGCGGACAAAAGAGGAGCCATCCTGCCGCAACCGCCGCAAGAATTGCGATTCCGCCCGCGCGCGGCAGGCTTTCAACGTGCATTCTGCGCCAATCGCGCGGCACGTCCACCGCCCCAATCTTCCATGCCAACCGACCGACGGGAGGTATCAGCACGACCACCGCCGCAAAGCATCCCGCAATTGCAAATCCCCACATCGTCAAAATCTCCTTTGCGTGTTTCCCTGCTATTGTTCCTCCGAGGACAAAAAAACATACGCCCCGCGGACAAATGTCCGCAGGGCGTTTCGTTTCCGATTTTATTTGGAAGCCCATCCGTTATAAATGGAATAGGGGGACTTGAAGTAGTAATACGGTTCGTCGCAAACGGGATTCTTCTCCGCATCCACAACCGTAATTTTCTCACCGTCCGTCTTTTCCTCTTTGTGCTTCACCTCCGAGGTGCTCGTGGCACTCAGAAGACTCCAATAGAAGTGTTCAAGATTCAAATTCGTCACAAGCGCCTTGACTTCATCGGTAGAAAGTGCCTCTGCCAATTCCGTCTGCAATGCCTCATTGTCAAACGCCGTATTCTCGCGCGTTGCAAACAGAATTCCCAAATCTTCGATGATTGCTTTCAGTTTTGTTTTGTCGGTCGCGGAACCCACAACCGCCTCCACTTTCCGCGTCAGTTCATCAAAGTATTTGACCAACTCGACATCCAACTCTCCGCAGAACACGAGTTTCGGGTCAGTTTCAAATTTCTTTTCGGTTGCTTTCAGTCCGTTCAGGTTGATATTGACCGTCACGTCGCTGTCCGCACGTACCGTCACGAGGAACAGCGCGTACTTCGCATCCGAATCGCCCAACTTTCCGGTCTTGTCGGCAGTGTAATTGACCGCCAGATTCAGGGTCTTGTCGGTCCCCGTCGGCATCAGGCTGACGCTGTACGGGGTGCTGATGGTCGGTACGTAGACCAGATAGGTATAGGTTTTGCCGCCCTCGGAATTGTCCGCAGTATAGGTTCCCACAACCGCGGCGCTTCCCTGCTGTGCCTTGACCCATGCAATCGCCTCGGCGTTGTCGGCAATCATCGCCTTGGTCAGTTTCGTCTTCAGATTCACGCTGTAGGTATCGGTATCGAAGAAATCGAAAACAATCCGCGCATTCCGATAGGTCGTCTTTGCCGAAGCGGTTGTGCCGCCCGCAGTATAGGTCCAGTCAATCTTACTGGAGTTTTTCTTTCCGTAGAAGTTGATGACCGTAATCTCGTAACCGTCTCCCGCGCTTCCGCCGTAGGAAACGTTTACTTTATTGCCCTCACTGCTGACTTTCACATCCGCGTTTTTGATGTTATTATTGTAGTAGTAAACCGTTGCATAGAGGTTCTGCCCTCTGTTGCTTGCGCAGGTATGCAGAACGTACACGCCTTTTCCCGCACGGTCCGCACTGTCCATCCACGCTTTCAGGTAGGCATTCTGTGCCAGAACCTCGCGGGAATAGCCGGACGTCCAGCCGTAGAGATTATAACCCGACGAACCGATTTTGGGGTCACTTTCGGCAGTCGCACCCGACGCCTTTGCCAATGCCGCGAAATCGAAGTTCAAAAGCGGCTCGATGAGCGCGTCGCGGTTCTGCTTCTTGCCGATTTCCCAGACGTCCGCAGTCAGATTCTGCGCAGGGTCCGGATATGCGATGAAAGCGTTTCCTGTCTTGAAAACGTCCATCATGTAGGTTTCCTGAAGCCGCTCGACGGTCACCAGATTTCCGTCCACAGTCTTTTTGTAGTCGACGTCTTCTTCGCCGTACTGAATCAGATTGCGGAAATCCGCATTGGTCGTCAGATAAGTCAGAATCTGCATGCTGCGCGACAGGCTCACGGTATATGCGCAAACGCCGAACATATCGTCGTACACATCCTCCACGTCAACGGACGGATACTTCACGATTACGGGATAGTAATCGCTGTCCTCACTCCGATAACGCTCGTAGTCCGCGAGGTTGCCCTCCGCGAACTTCACCGCAACCCGCTGTCCCTCGGTCGCCTTTCCGAAATAACTGCCGTCAAGGCGCATCCGATTCAGTTCATAATAGTTTTTGCGGAACGTTTCGTCGTCAAACAGATTCTGGAACGCCAACACTTTGCCCTGAGAGAGCGTTTTGGGGTCGGTGTAACGATACCCCAGAAGCGAGAATTTGCTGCTTTCCTCTTCATAAGTATCGGGATTGATGGACCAATAGTGTGCCAACAAATCCAGCATCTCGTCATAAGTCGCGTCAATCGGCAACACGTCCGCATACTGCTCGCGGACATGGTCGAGATACGAGTAAATGCTCTCGTTGAAGAAGCCGTCGATATTGCCCTTTTCGTAGATACCGGACGTACCGTCCTCCTGCATCAGGGTTTTATCAAGCAACATGAACCTGTATTTTCCGATGGTGTTATTGTTCGGAATGGCGAACGTACCGGTCACAGGCTTGCCGTCATCCGAAGCACCGGTGATTTGCGAAGCGTTCAGAAGAGTCTGCGAAACGTATTCCTTGATTTTCTTGGAGGACGCACTCAACTCCTCGTCCAACCGTTTGAGCCAACCGTTTTCGGCGTACTCACGGAACATCTCCTCGCCTGCGATGTAAACGATGTCAACCTGATTCGGTTTCAGGTCCGGATACTTGATGGTCACACGACCATACTTGTCGGTTTCGGTTTCGTCCACCACCGTTCCGCTCTCACCTGCCGCAGTCGTCTCCTCTTCCTGCACGGTGCTGTCCGCGAAGATGCTTCTGGAGTCCTCTCTCTTGCGGATGGTTTCGGTTACCACCGTGCGGTACTCGTCATCCGTCAGAAAATAAAGTTGCATTCTGGTTTTGAACTTGGATTCCGTAATGTTGTTGACCGCCTTGGTGATACGGCTTGCCGTTGCGGGGTCAATTTCCTTTTCGGACACCAACCACATGGTCAGCGTCATTGCCGATTCGGATGCCTTGTTGTTGACCTCCGACTGTACCTCGTCGATTGATTTACTCGAACAACCCGTCAGAACCGTAGCGGCAATCATTAACAGACACAGAGCAAGACAAATCAGTCTGTTTTTCATGTACTTCCCTCCCGTAAAATCCGATTTTCCCTTTGGAAAAATCCGCCTTTTCTATCCTGTATATTTTACATCAATTCAAGCCGAAAGTCAAGTGAATTTTTTGTGTCCTGACTCCGATACACGCGCAAGCGCGCGTGAAAAAGCATGAAACGGGCTTTTGAATTCGTCATTCTGCACAATCAAAAACACTCATTTTTTGTGATTTCGCCGTTTTTCTTGTGCGATTTGCAGGAAATTACAACCCCGTTTTTGCTATTCGACACAAATTTTATTCCATGAATCCGCGCAGGTGTCTTGCGCGGCTCGGATGCCGCAGTTTGCGCAGTGCTTTCGCCTCAATCTGGCGAATCCGCTCACGGGTAATATCGAATTCCTTGCCAACTTCCTCAAGCGTGCGGGTTCTGCCGTCATACAGTCCGAAACGCAATTTGATAACGTGTTCTTCCCGCGGGGTCAGCGTATGCAACTGACGCTCCAGTTCCTCACGCAGGATATTGGTCGAAGTCGCCTCCGCGGGAGACGGCGTATCGTCGTCGGGAATGAAGTCTCCGAGGTGGCTGTCCTCCTCCTCGCCAATCGGCGTTTCAAGTGACACCGGGTCCTGCGCAATCTTCATGATTTCGCGCACCTTGTCGGCGCTCATGTCCATTTTTTCGCCAATCTCCTCGGCGGTTGCCTCTCTGCCGAGTTCCTGAAGCATCTGGCGCGAATAGCGCGACACCTTGTGAATCGTTTCCACCATATGCACGGGAATCCGGATGGTCCGCGCCTGGTCCGCAATGGCTCTCGTGATTGCCTGCCGAATCCACCACGTCGCGTAGGTGGAGAATTTGTACCCCTTGGTGTAATCGAACTTTTCCACCGCTTTCATCAACCCGAGGTTTCCCTCCTGAATCAGGTCCAGAAAATACATTCCGCGCCCGACGTAGCGTTTTGCAATCGATACCACCAACCGCAGGTTCGCCTCCACCAACTCAGTCTTGGCACTCTCGTCCCCCGCCATCATACGCTCCGCGAGTTCCTTTTCGCGCTCATTGGTCAGGAGCGGCACCTTGCCGATTTCCTTGAGATAGAGACGCACGGGGTCGTCTACGTTCACGCCGTCCTGCTCCAGACTCGTCACCATTGCGTCCGCTTCGCTGAACTGTGCGACCTCGCTTTCAATGGCGCTCATTTCCTCTGCCGAAAGGTCCCCGTCAAAGTTGATGCCGTTGTCCTCCAACTCCTCGTACATCTTGTCGATTTGGTCCACGTCAAAATCCATCTCTTCCATCGCGTCATCCAAATCGTGCTGAGAGAGTTTTCCTTTCTTTCCTTTTTCAATCAGGGTATCCACGCTGAGCGCGCCTTTGCCCTCTCCGTCCGTCATGTCCTCCGCGCCGCTCTCGGGCATTTCGCGTTTCAGTTCTTCGTCGACCGTGTTCTTTTTCATGTGGCATCAACCTTTCCTTTATGTAGTTTGTTCCGTTTCATCTGTAAAAAGTCATTGAGATTTCCCGATTTCTTCAGGTCCCGCTCCTCTCTCAATCCGCGCAGAACGGCGAGCGCCGTCCGGAATGCGGTGGGACCGTTTTGCGTCAGTCCCTGCCTTGCAACTTCCATCCTGCGTATCCTGCCCATTTCTTCGGGTGAAAATTCTTCACCGAGCAGTTCAAACCGAAAGCCTCCTGCGTCCGCGTGAAGCCGCATGATTGCGCCGAATACCCGTCGGTTGAACTCCGTGATGAAATCTTCCTCCGACAGTTTTTCGCGCCCCGATGCAATCTCCTCCCGATATTCGGGGAAAATCAGAAGCAACCCCAGCAGATTTTCCTCCGCAGAGGCGGCGCGTGGGTCTTTTGCCGCGTCGGGATTGACCCGGTCTCCGAACTTCCGCGCCTCATTCTGCGCGTCGCGTCCCTCGCGTTGCCGAATCTGCGTCAACTGCTTCGTCCGCACTTTATCGACCGTATTCTGCAGAATCTCAGGTGCCAGTTTCAGTTTTTTGGCAATCTGCTCGACATAAACAGCCCGCTCAATCGGTGACTGGTAACCCGCAATCAACTCGCACAACTCCCCCGACGCGCGGATGCGGTCCGAACTGACCGCCAGGTCGTATTTTGCGAGGATATTCTCCATTTTATAATCAAAACCCGTTCGGCTTCCGTCAAGCGCCCGCCGGAATTTGTCCGCGCCGAACTTTACGATGTACTCATCGGGGTCTTTCGCGCCGTCCAGTTTCAGGACCCGCACCTCCATGCCGACCTCACCGAGAATCTTCATTGCCTTATTCGCGGCATTCTGTCCCGCCTCGTCGGAATCGTAGGTGATGATAACCTGTTTGGTATACTTGGAAAAAATGCGCGCGTGGTTCGGCGTGATGGCAGTCCCCAACGTCGCCACGGCGAACTCGAATCCCGCCGCATGCAGGGCGATGACGTCCATATACCCCTCGCAGAGAATCATGCGCTCCGCACAGCAGTTCTTCGCAAAATTCAGTGCAAACAGATTGTTGCTTTTGCGGAACGCGGGCGTATCCGAGGTGTTGAGGTACTTCGGCTTGGAATCGTCAAGCACCCGCCCGCCGAACGCAACAATGTTTCCCACCGTGTCGATAATCGGAAACATGACCCGCCCACGGAAATAATCATAGGGCCTGCCGGTCTTTTGACTTTTTCCGCAAAGGAACCCGACCTGCAATTCCTTGTCGGTGTATCCTTTTTTGTGCATGTAATCGGTCAGCATTCCGAAGTCCGCAGGCGCGTACCCGAGTCCGAAATGCTTGATGGTCGCGTCGTTCAGGTGTCTGCGCCCCCGCAGGTACTCCATCCCGGGCGCGCCGAGCACGGGGTCGAACAGGCAGGCGCGGAAGAACTTCGCCGCCTCCAGATTCATCTCCAACACCCGTTTCCGCGTGATGCCGCGTTCCTCGGGGCGTTCATCCAATCCGCGTGGCATTTGCAATCCCGCGCGATTCGCAAGAAACTCCACCGCGTCCGTATAACTGAGGTTTTCCGCCATCCGCACAAAGGTAATGGCATCGCCGCCCGCGTGGCATCCAAAGCAATAAAACATTTTTTTTGCGGGCGTGACGGTAAATGACGGCGTTTTCTCGCTATGGAACGGGCAAAGCCCGAGCAGGTTGTTTGACCCCGCCCGCTTGAGCGTGACATACCGCCCAATCAGTTCCTCGATGTCGGTTCGGTCGACGACCTCGCGTATGAAATTGTCGGGCAATCGCACGGCTTGTCCCTCCCCTCCGTCAGCCTTTCCAGACCTTCGGAATGAACAGGTCCTTGTAGGTTTCGATTGCATACCGGTCGGTCATCCCTGCGATGAAATCGCAGACACATCGTCTGACCGGTTCGGTTTTCGTATTCCGATAGTACAACTCCGGCATCTTTTCGGGATGCGCGGCAAAATATTCAAACAGTGCGGCGATAACCGCTTTCGACTTTCCGTCCTCCCGTTTCGCCTCCGAATTGGTATAGACGTTGGCAAACAGAAATTTCCGCAATTCGTCGGTTGCCTCGCGGATGTCGTCCGCCATGGAAATCTCGGGCTTGTCCGTACTGGAATCAATCACCGATTTGACCATGGTATCAATCCGTTTCCCGTGGCTTTCCCCGAGCGTTTTGCGAATCTCTTTCGGAATGTCCTCCTGCGAGAGGATGCCCGCGCGGATGGCGTCGTCGATGTCGTGGTTGATATACGCGATACGGTCGGCGAATTTGACGATGACCCCCTCCAACGTGGACGCCATGCAGTTGCCTGTATGGTTGAGAATCCCGTCGCGGACCTCCCACGTCAGGTTCAGCCCCTCTCCGTCGTTTTCCAGTTTTTCCACCACGCGCACGCTCTGGCGGTAGTGAGTAAAGTCGGGGGACCAGAGCCGTTGCATTTCTTCCTCACCCGTATGTCCGAACGGGGTATGTCCAAGGTCATGCCCGAGCGCCGCGGCCTCGGTAAGGTCCTCGTTCAGGCGCAGACCGCGCGCGATAATCCTTGCAATCTGTGTGACTTCCAGTGTATGCGTCAGGCGGGTTCTGTAGTGGTCACCGACAGGCGCCAGAAAGACCTGCGTTTTATTCATCAGCCGTCGGAAAGACTGGCAGTGGATGATGCGGTCGCGGTCCCGCTGAAATTCGGTCCGCATTTCGCACGGTGTATACGGGTGGTCACGTCCCCTCGTGTTCTCGGTCAGAAACGCATACGGCGAGAGCGTTTTTCTCTCCCGTTCCAGAAACAGTTTACACAGATTCTCCACCGTCTATCCCCTTTCGCTTTTTTCCTCGCTTTAATATACGCGCAAAGTCCCCCGATACACTTTTTTTCGGCAAAATTTTTCGGGAAGACCTCGGAATACCTCGGGGCTTTGCCCCAAGCCCCACTTAAAAACTTCTTAAAAGAAGTTTTTAAGAATTTCAAGAACTTTAACCAAGGGGAATTTTACCCCCTACCTTTTCGTTGTGCTGATTTTGTGTAGCCATATACGCTCTACGAATTCCGGCTGCTCCGCGTCCAATCCCGTCCAGCGGGATTGGCAAAGCGGCTTCCGCCGCTCGCTCCGCTACCGGATAGAAGCGGTAGGAAAGTTACTTTTGAATCGGGCGGAACGACACATGGGTCGTTCCGTTCCATTTATTAACTAACCTGAACTTTTTCTATCCGGTAGCGGAGAGAGACGATAGTCGTCCGCATTTCGCTTGCGGAATGC
>CAZVYZ010000062.1:0-7908 GCA_964630695.1 uncultured Ruminococcus sp. | reverse complement strand
ACTTGTACTTCCAGTGCGCCGCCATACCGTATTCGGCAAAGTGGTGCATTTCCCACGTCCGGATCTGGACCTCGAACGGGATACCGTCCCGCCCGATGACCGTGGTGTGAAGCGAACGGTACATATTCGGCTTCGGCGTGGAAATGTAGTCCTTGAAACGCCCGGGGATGGAATTGAACATCTCGTGAATCAGACCGAGCGCGGTATAGCATTCCAGTTCGGTATCCACGATGATGCGCAGGGCGTAGAAATCGTAAATCTGGTCGAACGACTTGTTCTGGTTATACATCTTGCGGTAGATGGAATAGACCGACTTGATGCGCCCCTCCAGTGTGAAGTGGATGTTGTTCTCGCGCATCTTGCGGTCGACCGCCGCACGGACCTTTTCGATGAAATTGAGATTCTGCCCGTACTTCTCCTCAATGTGCCGACGGACCTCCTCGTAGCCGATGGGGTCCAGATATTGCAGGCTGAGGTTCTCCAGTTCCTGCTTGATGCGCTGCATACCGAGCCGATGTGCAAGCGGTGCATAGACGTGCATGGTTTCCAGTGCGGTCAGGCGGCGCTTGGATTCGGGCTTTGCGTCCAGTGTGCGCATATTGTGGAGGCGGTCGCAGAGTTTGATGAAGATGACCCGCACGTCTTTCGACATGGCAAGCAGCATCTTGCGCAGGTTCTCGATGTGCGCCTCCTCTTTGTCCTCCACGCGGAGCGTGACAATCTTCGTCAGACCGTCCACCAGCATGGCAACGTCGGAGCCGAACTTCTTCTCAATCTCGTGCAGATTGGTCTTGTCCGAGCAGTCCTCCACCGTGTCATGCAGAAGCGCGGCGCAGATGGAGTCGGTATCCAACTCCAGCCCCGCCACAATCTCCGCCACGGCAATCGGATGGGAAATATACGGCTCCCCGCTCGCGCGCATCTGCCCGCGGTGCATCTCGTTTGCGTATTCAAACGCCGCCTGAATCTTGTCCGTATCGTATTTTTTCTTCGTCGCGCGCAGAATCTCCAACAGGCGCGTAATATCGGTGTGTACCGCCGAATTGCTCATCGTTATGACCTCTCTATATTGGGTCTCCGTCCGCCTTTGCCCGCAGGGACGCAAGCAGGACCGAGCATTCCAAATCTTTCTTGCCGCCCGCGTTTTCGGGAATCAGCAACAGGGTATCGGGAACCGGCTCACGCAGCCGGCACAGCCCCAGTTCATCAAAAATCCGCAGGACCCACATCAGTTTGCAGTAATTGAAATGCGTCTCCCCGGTTTCGTCCAGCCGACGGAGCAGTCGCCGCACGGGGAACGTGCTGTGTCCGAGCGCCGCTTCCCGCCGCAGATAGCGCCAGACCGCTCCGAACGCGGCGCGGTCGGGGAGCAAATTCTCGGACACCGCAAAATGCCCGCCCGCCTCAATCTCGGCATATCTCCGTTTTTCGCACTCCAGTTCCGCTTCGCCGTCCTCGGTCGGACGCGCGTCCACAAGCGTCATCTGGAGCGACGTCTCGCCCCGAAATTCGTTGATGCCGAGACGGAACATCAGGTCCACCGGCTCTGCCGTATCGAAATCAAGCGCTGCCTGCGTCATGCCGAACCAGACCGCTCCCATGGTCATGCCGTCTTTCTCCACCGTCATGCGCAGGTGCTTCCCGCCTCCGATGGGCGACACCCTGCGCAGATTGGCACCCCGCAGGACGAACACGGGCGCGGGATTCGCGGTTCCGAACGGTTCCAGTTTTTCGGTCTCCTCCACCAGTTTTTCGGTCAGTTCCGCCATGCCGACCTCGCAGTCCGCGTCCAGACACACGCACAGCATCTCGTCGGTCAGGCGCTCCGCGGCATATGCGTTCAGCCGCTCCCGCAACAGCGGCACGTTCCCGCGCCGCACGCTCAGTCCCGCCGCCAGTTCATGCCCGCCGAAGCGTTCCAGAATGTCCGCGCAGGAAGCGAGCGCCTCCACGAGATTCAGACCTTTGATGCTTCTGCCGGACCCCTTTCCGAGGTCCGACGCCGAACCGTCGCGGTCCGCCGCGCCGTCGTAGGTAATCAGGACCGACGGCAATCCGTAACGCTCGGTAATCCGCGAGGAAACGATGCCGATGATGCCCTGATGCCAATCGTCGTCATCCAACACCAGAACGCGCGGCTTTTCCTGCACCGCAAGGTCCTCGATTTTCCGATACGCCGCCTCGGCAATGCGGTTTTCCTCCGCCTGCCGTTCGCTGTTCAGTTCGCACAACTCCTCGGCAAGGCGGGCGGCATTCTCCCCGTCGGACAACAGGAGTTCTGCGGCGACCGTTGCGTCGCCCATTCTGCCCGCGGCGTTCATGCGCGGCGCGATACCGAAGCCGATAAAGGTAGAGTTGACCCGTCTCGGCGTTCTCCCTTTTCCGTTCGCCGCTTCAATCAGCGCGGCAATACCCGCTCTCGGCTCACGGTTGATGCGCGACAGCCCGTAACTGACAATCAGACGGTTCTCATCCACAAGCGGCATCACGTCCGCAACGGTCCCGATTGCCACCAAATCCGCGTAATCGTGGCAGATTCTGCGCACTGCGGCGGCGTCGCTCCCGCCCTCTCGCCGCGTCCGCGTGATTTCCATCGCCGACACCAGTTTGAAGACCACGCCGACCCCTGCCAGTTCGTCAAAGGGATATTCGTCGTCGGGTCTGTGCGGGTTGACCGCCGCGCAGACGTCCGGCAGGACCTCGCGGCAGGCGTGATGGTCGGTGATAACCGTTTCGATTCCGAGCGTTTTCGCGTATGCGGTCTCATCGACTGCGGTAATGCCCGTATCGACGGTTATCATCAGTCGGACGCCCGTCTCCGCCAGTCGGTCCATTGCACCGCGCGACAGACCGTAGCCCTCGTGCAGACGGCTTGGGATGTAGTACGTCACGTCCGCGCCGCGTTCGCGCAGGTACAGATACAGCAGGCTTGTGGAAGTCACGCCGTCGACGTCGTAATCGCCGTAAATCACAATCTTTTCGCCCGCCGTCAGTGCCGCTTCGATTCGCGTCACGGCTTTTTCCATGTCCCGCATCAGAAATGCGTCGTGAAATCTCGTTTCCTCCAGTCGCAGGAAACGGTTCGCCGCTTCGGCGGTTTTCAGGTCGCGGTTCCACAGCAGTTTCGCGGCAGCAACCGAGCATCCCAACTCCGCCGCCAGTTCTGCGGTCTGTCGGTCCGCTTCCGCGTTCCGTGCGGGGTACCGGACGGTCCATTTTCTGCGCCGCTTCTCCATTTCCTCTTCCATTGGGATACTCTCCTTTCCGCCCGTTACTCCTCGGGCTGTTCGGGCTTTTCCGGCTTTGCCATCGGTTCGATAATTTCGGTAATCGTTGCATCGGGGGTTCGTTTTCCGAGGATACCCGACACGATTCGCAGACCCGCAAAGCAAAGGACGAAGCCCGCCGCCGCGCCGACCGCCCGCCACGCAATCTTTTCGGTCACGGCGCAGGCAACGGCGAAGCCTGCCGCCGTCAGGACCAGCGGGAGCAGGAACACCGCTGCCGCCCACAAAAGCGTTCTTTCGGTGGGGCTTTCGACCCGTACGAAATCGCCAACCTTTGCGCCAATCGGGTTTCGGACCCTTGCTCTCGTCACTCGGCTCTTCTCCCCGCCCAACAGTCCGCAGACTGCGCATCCGCCCTCTGCGTTCTTATGGCATCCCTCGCAGGCGGTCGCTCTCCTGACCTCGACCGTCGCAATTTCTCCGTTTGTTTCGGTCACCCGCCCGATACTTTCCATGTGTACTCCTTTTTTAGGGGTTAAGACCTCGGGGCTTTGCCCCGAACCTAAGACCTCGGGGCGTTGCCCCGAACCCTACTTAGGAAACTTTTGAAAAAGTTTCCTAAGGACTTTCAAAACTTTAACTAAGGGGGATTTTACCCCTATGTTTATGTTGTACTGATTTTGTGTAGCCGTTTATGTACTACGAATTCCGGCTGCTACGAGCCAAATCCCGTCCAGCGGGATTTGGGCAACGGCTTGCCGTTTCTCTTCGCTACCGGATAGAAATAGTTCAGGTTAGTTGTTGACTTGGCGGAACGACACGCGGGTCGTTCCGTTTCAGTTGAATGTTACTTGTTGACTGCTATACAATGCCTTACGCACTGCCGAGATTCCGCCTGCCGGCGCCCCTGCGGGGTTCGACTCCGCGGCAAATAAGGGCTGTATTGTTCACCCTTTCGTCCATCATGCCGCTCCGCTCAGAATGACACAGTGGGTATGGTGTTTTGTGAGAGATAACCCATTCGTTGTAATGTTACTATAACCAACTCATGTTGCACCACACACGCAACAATCAGCCATCTGTGTCATTCTGAGCGGAGCGGCGCCACCGCGTGAGAGTGGACGCTAAAATTAACAATTGCCGCGGAGTCGAACCCCGCAGGGGCGCCCGCAGGCGGAATCTCGGCACTCACATAACAGTCAGCATCCGAATCGATTTTTTCCCCACCAATCAAGCGCGATAGCCGCACCCTGCAAAGTCCTCGCACCTCCCGCCTAATTCCAAAACTTCCCTGTGCGGCAACCGCCGTCCAAACAACGACAAAAGTTTATACAAACCAATGCGGCGGTTGCCGTGCAGGGAAGTTCTCGGAGGGTCAGGGAGGTTTGGAGGGTAGGGGACACCCTCCGAAAGGGGGTCCCCTGCGCCTCCAAGGTCTTCCCCTCTCCCCCAAGGTCTTTCTTTACCCCCTCGGACGAAACCGTGAAATCAAAGACTCGGCAACGCGAATGCCGTCAACAGCAGCGCTCGTGATGCCGCCCGCATAACCCGCACCCTCACCGCAGGGATAAATACGGTCGTGACCGAGCGCGCAGAGACGCTCCGCGTCACGCAGAATCCGTACCGGCGCCGAGGTCCGCGTCTCCGCCGCCGTCAGAATCGCCGTGCTTTTGTCGTAACCCGTAATCCTGCCCGCGAAACTGTGAAGCGCGTAGCGCAAAGATTCCACCACATACGCAGGGAAAATTGCCGCAAAATCCGCAGGACGGACCTTGCCACCGCGGTAGGTCGGCTGTACGTCCGAGGGCAGACTGAAACTGCCGCGCGCACCTCCGAGAAAATCACCGACCGTCATCATCGGCGCATACCAGTCTCCGCCGCCCGCACGGAACGTCGCGCGTTCAATCGTCCGCTGATACGCAATCGCCCCGCGCGCAAGACTGCCGTCCACAGGCTCGTAGTCCCCGCATCCGACCGACACCAAAACCGCCGCGTTCGCGTTCTTCCCGTCCCGCGCATGGTTGCTCATGCCGTTGACGACCAAGCCCCCGTCCTCCGACGCCGCCGCAACCACCTCGCCGCCGGGACACATGCAGAACGTGTAAACGCCACGCGCGCGCCGCGTGTCCGACAGCGCGTACTCCGCATGCCCCAAATCGGGATGTCCCGCAAAATCGCCGTACAGCGCACGGTCAACGTCCGCCTGCAAATGCTCCGCCCGTACACCCACCGAAATCGGCTTCGCTTCCACCGCGTAGCCACCCGCAATCAGTTCCTCGTAGGTGTCCCGCGCACTGTGTCCGACCGCCAGAATCACCGCCGAAAAGGCTTCTTCGCCCTGCGGGGTCCGCACCGTCACACTGCCGTCCGCATTCTCCCGCAGGCGGTCCGCACGGCAGCGGTAGCGGACCTCGCCGCCCAGCCGCTCGATTTCCGCAAGCATCCGCGCGACAACCGTGCGCAGAACGTCGGTCCCGACGTGCGGTTTCGCAAGCGTCAGAATTTCGTCGGGCGCGCCGAAGCGGTGAAAGGTGTCCAGAACGAACCGACACCGCGGGTCGTGAATCCGCGTGACCAACTTTCCGTCCGAAAAGGTTCCCGCGCCGCCTGCGCCGAACTGCACGTTCGACTCCATGTCCAATTCGCCGCTTGTGCGGAACTTCTCCACTTTCTCAACCCGCGCCGATACCGCGTCCCCGCGGTCGATAATCACGGGGCGATACCCGTTCTGCGCCAACAGAAGCGCCGCAAACAGACCCGCAGGTCCCATGCCGACCACAAGCGGCGGCTTTTCCATCGGTTCCGTACCGACGGAAAGCACAGGAGTCCCGTCCGGAAGCGGCTTCAGCCCCGCCCGTTTGCAAACACACTCGGGAAGCGGTTCTTCCGTCTCCACCAACACCGTGCAGACCAAGCGGACGTCGTCCCGTTTCCGCGCGTCAACCGACCGCTTAAAAAGCCGAAAATGAAGCGATCGGGGGTTTACCCCCGCGCGCTTCATCCGCTCCCTTGCCTGTCCGAACAGTTTCTCCTGCCCCTCCCCGGGACGGACCGTCAGTCCGTCCGCGAGATAGCGGCAGGCGGAACCTTTCTCCGCGCTCATCCGACGGCGCTTTCCACGGTCTGTCCGACCGCGGCGGAAAACAGTTCCGGCATGTTTCGCGCCGTCAGGTTGACCACAAACAGCCAAATGATAATTGCCGCAAGCAGACACAGGAGCAACGGGAACAACTGAATCCGTTTCAGAAACGGCACGTTTCCCTCTTTCGGAGCCGTCATATGCCCGATGACATCTTTCTTTTTCATGATTCGGATTCCTCCTTTTTCCGTTCTTTGTCCCCCTCGGGTGCGCTGTCCGGTTCCTGCACGGACGCGTCGGTCGGCTTCTGCCCCACCGTGACGGTCGCACTCTTAATCTGCTCCGCCCGCTCTTCAAGGCGCTTGACCCGCAGATACCGTCTGCCCGCAAGATAAGTCATGAGAATATCGGTCAGCGTCTTGCGGTCCACGCCGCGCAGCAGCTTGCCGTCCTGCGCGACCGAGACGATGCCGGTCTGCTCCGAAACCACGACGACGAGCGCGTCGCTGACCTCGGTCACGCCCACCGCCGCGCGATGCCGCGTTCCCATACTGCCGAAATCCATGTCGCTCACCGTGGACGGAAGCACGCAACTTGCGGCGTAAATGCGCATATTGCGAATGATGACCGCGCCGTCATGGAGCGGTGCCTTGTCGTAAAAAATATTCTGGAGCAAAGGAGAGGTCACGCGCGCGTCCACCAGTTTGCCGCTCTCGGTGTAGTTTCCGAGTCTGGTCAGCCCCTCAAACACAATCAGCGCGCCCGTGCAGGTATTTGACATCCGGCACACCGCATCCACCGTTTCCGCGGTAATCTCTCTTGCGGCGGCATATTTGCGGCGCGGAATGGTGTCGGAGAGCGGCGCCGCCACGCGGGAATTTCCGATTTTCTCCAGACCCGTCCGAATCTCCGGCTGAAAAATCAGGACGAAGCAGAACGCGAATGCGGACGCAAACAGCCGCACAATGTAGCCGAGCGCCGTCAGTTTCGTCAGCGTGACCGCCACACCGAGCAGCGCGACAATCACAAGCCCGACCAAAACCCGCCCCGCCCGTCTGGACCTGCCGTAGCGGTACAGAACGAACAGGAGCACCGTCAGAAGCAGAATGTCAATAACGTCCCGTGCGCCGATTCCCGTAAACGGCTCCGCGACATATTTCAGGAAAAAATCTCCGACCCGTCCCCAGAACTGAGCAAGCATCCTCTCTGACCTCCCCCGCCAAACAATTCCGCGGCGCGCTTCGCGCGCCCGATTCCGATTCATTGGATGATATATATATTTATATTATAACATATCAACAGAAAGATTCCAATAGTTTTTTGCAAAAAAAATTGTGATTTTATGCAAAAATTCAGGCGCTTGCCCATCCGCACGGCAGTCGGTTACCGAACACCGCACGCCGATTCGGACAACGCCCCGCCAAACAACCGCGACAGCCGCACGTTCAAACGATTCTAACCTCCCGAATGACAAAAACTTCCCCAAAAGCCCCGCCCTGAGAGTCGGTCAAAAATCATACCAAACCAAAGGGCGGGGCTTTTGGGGAAGTTCTCGGAGGGTCAGGGAGGTTTGGAGGGAGAGGGTCCCCTCTTTCAAGAGGG
>CAZVYZ010000061.1:0-8237 GCA_964630695.1 uncultured Ruminococcus sp. | reverse complement strand
CGAATGTGGTTTGCAAGGTAACAAGATATATGATTCACTTATATCTTATCCTTTCGCGGCTACAGCCCCAACGAAACGAATATAGAAAAGGCTTCCCCTTGGGGGGAAGCTGGCGCGTTAGCGACTGATGAGGGGGGATAAATCTTTCCTAAGCAACGGCTACAAATTCTTTCGTATCCCAATCACCAATCAAGCGCGATAGCCGTACTTTTCATGTTCCACCTCCCACCCGAAACGATAAACTTCCCCCACGACCCCGCCACTCAAAAAGCAAATCAAATTCTTGCTTTGTAAATGGCGGGGTCGTGGGGGAAGTTCTCGGGAGGAGAGGGAGGTTTGGAGGGAGGGGACCCCCTCTTTCAAGAGGGGGTCCCCTCCCTCCAAGGTCTTACCTATCCCCCTCAGATATCATACTTCGCAAGAATCTCGCTGGGGGTCTTGCGCAGGAGCGTCAGGGCGGGGAGAACACCGCAGAGCAGACAAACGCCAACGATCAGAATCAGCAGAGCGCCCGCAAGCCAAAGCGGGTAGTAGAAGAGACGTTCCATCAGCGGCGTGGCGCGGAGCCAGAGCCGCATGACCGCACTGGAGAGCAGGAACCCGACCACCGCCGTCAGAGCAGTCAGAACCGCCGATTCGATGAGGAATCGGAACAGCAGATTTTTGCGCGTCACGCCGATTGCACGGTAAATTCCCACTTCGCGAATGCCTTTCATCAGAGAGGACCGCATGATGAAGTAAATGCACACGCAGAGAATGCCGACGATGACCGCCATGCTGATAAAAGACGAAATGATGGTCTCGCGACTGTCAACCAACTCGGTCACATAGAGCATCTCGGGCGTGTAGAGCGCCTCGGTGTATATCCCGCCTCCGACGGACTGCCCCTTTACGTCGGCAAAGGTTGACTTCAGCCAAGCCTCGGTCGCGCGCGGGTCGGTCGTGTGAATCGCCGTGTAGCGGGGCGTTGTGTCTTTTCCGTAATAAGCGGAACTTACCGCTTTTTCACCGTCATAGACTTCTTCGTAATAACTGATTGCGCCGGCGAACCGCGCGTCGGTCGCGCCGTTTTGGCGGGAGAGCGCAACGTAGTCCTCCTCGCAAACGAGCAGGTAGGTCCCCCAAAGAGAGGTGTTCGCGTTCGGGTCCTCCGTGTCGCCCTGCTTGACCGTGACCACATCCGCAACCGTGAAGTTCATGCCGTGAACCGTCAACTTTTCGCCCGCTTTCGGTAACTTTTCGGCGGGGAGCGAACCGTCGGACCAAACCACAACGTTGCCGGCGGTCAGTTCTTTTTGGTACCCTGCTGTAACGGGAAGCGCCAAAGAGAGGGGGAAGCGCGAGAGACGGTACTTCGCAACCGCGAACGGGTGTGCGTAGATTGCCGCTTCACTGTCCTCCACAACGCCCGCAATCGAAAGCATCCGGCTTTTTCCCGTCACAGGGTCGGTCACCGACAGCGAGGTCGAGGAAAGTCCGATCAGGTCATTGTAATTCCGCAGGTAGCCGACCGTGCTTGCTTTCAGAAGCAGGTCCGCCAGCGCCGAGGAAATCAGCAGATCCGCCCTGCCGAGGTCGGTCATCTTGCCCGCAACGAGTTTTTTGCCGTCCGCGCAGGAGCGGTCCAGAATCACCGCGTGTCCCTCAATCGTGTCGGCACGACCGTAGCCGAGCGAAAAGGTCTCAAAGAAGCCCGTGTTGAACCTGAATTTCTCGTCCCCACGCGTTCCGTAGCCCATGAGCAACTGAACGTCGTCAATGGGGTTGTCGGGGTCACTCAGCGCCGCGAGCAGTCTTTCGGAAACGTCGCTGTCGGCGGAGGTGTAGAGGTAGAACGTGTTCTTGCTGTTGGCGGTCTTTGCGTTCTGAAGCGTGCGGATGGACGTGCCGAACAGCGAGGTCAGCAGAACCAGAACCGCCGAGAAGAGCGTCATCAACACCAACAGAAACTTCTTTCCCTTGCGGGCTTTGCCGAAGTTTGCGCGCCAGCCGCTCCGCAGGGCGGAGGGGAGCGTATAAAGCCGACCGTACCGCGACCCCGTCACGGGCGGGAGTTTCTTCATGTTCACGCGCTCGCTGTCGCGCACCGTCTCGTTCCGCGCCTCGAATACCCCCTCGCGCAGGCGGACCTCGCAGGTGTCGTCCAGAACCTGCACACCCGTCGTGTCGATTTGCAGATAGAGTTTCCCGCCGTTGTTGACCACGCGCAGACGAACGGGGGAGGCGGGCTTCGCTCCGTAGTAGGTCACCGCGACCCGCCCGTCGTCGGTTTCCTCGTGCTTTTCCAGTTCGCCGAGCCAGATGTCGTTCTTGTCTTTCACGCGAAGTCCGTTTGCGGTTTCGTTTTCGCGGACATTGACCACCTTGCCGTCGGACAGTTCGATGACCGTCTCGCAGTAGTGGTCCACCAAATCTTCCTCATGTGTTACAAGCAGGACCAGATGGTCGCGGGCAATTTCGCGGAGCAGGTCCATGACAAGGACCGTGTTCGCCTCGTCCAGATTTCCGGTCGGCTCGTCGGCAAGGATGACGCGCGGGTTCTTGACAATGGCGCGCGCAATGGCAATGCGCTGCTGCTGACCGCCCGAAAGCGAATCCGGCGTGCGGTTTTCAAAGCCCTCCATGCCCACGTTCGCAAGTGCCGCCCTGACGCGCTCCCGCATTTCCCATCCGTCCCGCATGCCGCACAGGCGCAGGGCGTTGGCTACGTTGTCGTAGCAGGAGACGTCGCGGCAGAGGTTGTAGTTCTGGAAGATATAGCCCATTTCGCGGTTGCGCAGGGCGTCGGTGTCCTCGCGGATGCTCTGACCGTTCACGGTCAGACTGCCGCCCGAAAAGCGGTCCAAGCCGCCGATGACGTTGAGCAGGGTGGTCTTGCCGCACCCGCTCTTGCCGAAGATGGCAACCATGCCCCGCTCGGGCAGGTCAAGGCTGATGTCGTTGATGACATGAATCTCGTTCTGCTTGCCTTTGTTGAAAAATTTGTTCAGATGCTCGATGCGAATCATTCGGCGTTCCCTCCTTTCAGGGCTTTTTTGACGCTTTGAGCGAACAGGCGGCGAATCTGCTTATGCGTCACGCGGAGCGTAATCAGAAGCATGCCGATTGCAAGAATCAGGTACTGCCACAGGTGCAGGTACGGGAAGATGGCGTTCGCCTGCGGAATGGTGTAGATGAGGACGGAGCAGACCGCGAGCAGGATGCAGGCGGGAATCAGCGAGAGGAGCATCCGCACGTACATGGCAACGCGGATGACCTTGACGGGAATTCCCATCGACCGCATAATGGCAAGGTCGCCGCGGAATGTTCCGATGGTGCGGGACGAGCAGAGGTTGATGAAGAAAGCGAGGAACAGGACCACCAGCACCCATTCAAACAGCGTGAAGATGGCAAGCACGGTGGCAAGAATGGTTTCGGAGGGGTCGGGGGAGTAGGCGGTGTCGGACGTGACCGCGATGAAGCCCTCCTCGCACATCTTCTCCGCCGCTTTCTTTGCCGCGCGGTCGCTTCCGAAGAAGAGCGACGCCTGACGGTAGGAAAGCGAGAGGAATTCCGCCGCGAGTGAGGCGGCAAGGTCCCCGCTGATATAGAGGGTGTAACCGTTCGGGTCGGCATACGGCGCGGGGTCTTCGATTTTCATCTGCGCGGTGTCGAGCGTCCACTCCTGCACGCGCTCTTTCTCGCCGTAAACGTCGGCGTTGGTATAATCGTAGGTGTAATAGACGGCTTGCAGGGTAACCGAGCCGATTGTTTCGGCTTTGACGTTTTTCCCCGCAATGGCAAAGCCCGAAAAGCCGCTGTCAAAACGGATGCGGACGTCGCCGATGCTGACGGAATTCGCTTTGCCGTCTTTCCCCTTCACGGTTGCGGAAATTTTGCTGTTCTGGTCCAGAAGCGTCCGCGCGCCGAGCATGGCGTTGTAGCCCGACTCGCTGAAAATCGCTTTCCCGTCCTTGGTGTTGTCGTAGTAGTAGGAAACGCCCACCACGCGGAAATTGCCGTACCGTTGCGAGTGGTCCGGTTCAAGTCGCTTGCCGCGCGCTTCGGGGTTCGTACCGTATGCGGGCTTCATGTAAATCGGCAGGCAGAGCAGAACCTCGTCTGCGGCTTCGGGATAGCGACCGTAGACCTTTCCGCCCGCCTTTTCGCCGTAGGTGAACCGGACCGGCACGCTCTTGTTGATGCCGCTTTCGTTGATGTAAACATTGCCGCCGTCAATCAGACGGTCGTAGTGAAGCGAGGTTTCCGCGCCGTAAGTTTCCGCCGCCTGCCGGACTTCTTCGTCGGTCATGGGCGCACCGTCGCGGCGGGTAAAGACCACACGACCGTCAACATGGCGGAACATCCGGTCCGGCTCGAACAGATCGTTCATGCTGTCGAACATCGAGGTCGCAAAGAACAGTCCCAACATTCCGACCGCCATCAGCAGGCACATGAACGTGGTCAGTTTGGGGCGCGATGCGAACATGGAATGCCCCAACACCCGTCCGCCCTGCCATGCGGTCACGCTTTTCGGCTCCGCCGTGGGAGCGGCGGAAGCGGGAGAGGGAGCCGGTGCACTGATGACATGGTCGGATTCAATTGCGCCGTCGTAAATGCGGATATGCCGCGTGGCGCAGTATTCTACCTGCTCAAAGTTGTGGGTGACGACGATGACGAGTTTGTCTTTGGAAACTTCGCGCAGCAGTTCAATGATTTCCTTGCCCGTTGCGGAGTCAAGATTTCCCGTCGGCTCATCGGCCAGGATGATGGGGCTGTCCTTTGCAAGCGCCCGCGCGATGACGGTCCGCTGTTTCTGCCCGCCCGAGAGTTTACTGCCCTTTTGGCGGACGCGGTCCGAAAGTCCCACGCGGCGAATCAGTTCCATTGCGCGCCGACGCCGCTCGCGCGGGTCGGTGATGTGCATCAGCGCCAGTTCGACGTTCTGCAGGACCGTAAAACTCTCAATGATGTTGTAGTCCTGAAAAATGAACGAGATGTACTTCTGCCTGTACTCCTCCCAGTTGGCCTGTGTGTAGTGCGCGGTGGACTTGCCCTCAATGAGCAGGTCGCCCTCCTCATAGGTGTCCATGCCGCTGATGACCGACAAAAGCGTTGATTTTCCCGAGCCGGATTTGCCCGTGACCGCCACGAATTCCCCGCGGTCAAACGTCAGGTTGACCCCTCGGATTCCCACCGCGACGTTCCCCTCGGAGACGTATATCTTGCCGATGTTCTTCAAAGTCAGCAGTGCCATTTGCGTTCCCCCTTCCTTTTCTGTGTCTCCATTATACCATACTTCTCCTCTCGTTACAACCTTTTTTCTCTATTTTACTCCCCCAAAGTGACTTTTCCGTGACAGCGGGGATGCGCCAAAGGGGGCTTTTAAGGAAAGCCCCCTCTGGACTCCCGCAAACCTTTTCACCCAGACATACAGAGTGCGAACATGGGGGCTCTGAATCTCGGCGCTCACGTATCGTCTATATTGGTAAGTCAATAAGTAACTTGCAACCGAAGCGGAACGACCCGCGTGTCGTTCCGCCAAGTCAGCAACTAACCTGAACTCTTTCTATCCGGTAGCGGAGCGAGCGGCGGAAGCCGCTTTGCCAATCCCGCCGGACGGGATTGGACGCGGAGCAGCCGGAAATAGCAACACGGAAAATGGCTACCCTCAAAATCTGTACAACGGAAAAGATAGAAACATAAATCCAATTGTGTTAAAGTTCTTGAAATTCTTAAAAACTTCTTTCAAGAAGTTTTTAAGTAGGGTTCGGGGCAAAGCCCCGAGGTCTTTGGGGCTCAGGGCAAAGCCCCAAGGTCTTCCGCACATTATCCACAAAAGGGAGGAAGCGAGGGAAGAAAATGATATGCAAAAAGCGGATTGACAATTGAGGGGCGTGCGGGTATAATAAAGGGGAAGAAAAAATGTGAAGAGTAAAGGTACAGGCGTTGACGAAAGCCGAAGTGCCGCGCGGACGGGGAGTTGTCGTGCGGACGAAACAGACAGGGAAACGGAGACCGAGCGGGGAGAAAAACCGCTTGCTTTCCCCCGAGGTCTTGCGGTTTGTACCTTGCATCCCGCTTCATACAGCGCAAGGTTGCCGAAAAACGGACGACCCTCCTTTCGCTATATGAGTGGAAAAGGAGGATGATTTGTTATGAAAACAACCCGTTATTCCAAAAGAAGTACCTACCGTTTGATTCTGGACGCGCTGTTTGCCGCACTCTACCTTGTGCTTGCGGCGTTTGTCTCCATCCGCACCCCGTTTGCCAAGATCTCGTTCTCATCGCTTCCGCTCCTGCTGGCGGCATACCTGTTCGGTCCGGTTGACGCCTTGCTGGTTGCAACGGTCGGCGCATTTCTGGAGCAGGTCAAATTCGGTCTCGGACCAACAGCGCCGCTCTGGATGCTTCCCGCTATGAGCATGGCGGTAATCGCAGGCGTACTCGGGCTTCTTGCCCGCAGATCTTCGCGCTATTACAATCTGCTGGTTCCGGTAACCCTGATTGCCGAGATCGTCTTTACGGCAACCAATACCGCCGCCCTGTATCTGGACGGCTACCTGATGCACTATTCGGTCAAAGCGTTGACCGCTCTGCTTCCGCCGCGTCTTGCAAACCTCGGCGTCCGTGCCGTGATTACGTCCGTCACGGTCCGTCTCCTGCTTCCCCGCGTCCAAAAACTGATGTCAAAGAGGAACGATTCATGACCAACGAAGAAGCTCTGCAATATATCCATTCCATGCACACCCTCGGCAGTCACCCGGGGCTGGACCATACCCGCGCCCTGCTTGCGGCAATCGGGAATCCCCAGAATGCCTATCGTTGCCTCCACGTCGGCGGCACGAACGGGAAAGGGAGTTTCTGCGCCATGGCGGATGCAATCCTGCGCGCCGCGGGCTACCGCGTCGGTCTTTACACCTCCCCCTACGTAAAGGACTTCGCCGAGCGTATCCGCGTGAACGGAGAGAACATCCCGCCCGAGGACCTCGCAGAGATTACCGCGTTTGTGCGCGCCGCCGCAGAGAAATCCGATACCCCGCCGACCGAGTTCGAGTTGATTACCGCTATCGCGTTTGAATATTTCCGCCGCGAGAAAGTCGACCTCGTGGTGCTGGAGGTCGGACTGGGCGGCAGACTGGACCCGACCAACGTCATCGAACAGCCGCTCCTGTCGGTCATCACGGGCATCGGTTTTGACCATACCGCTCTGCTCGGGAACACCCTGCAGGCAATCGCCGCCGAAAAGGCGGGTATCATCAAACCGCATTGCCCCGCACTCTTCGGCGGGGGGAGCGACAGCGCGGGCAGGACTCTCGCAACCGTCGCGGGTGCGGTCCGCGCACCGTTCCGCGTGGTCGACCGTTCCCGCCTGCACGTCACGCGTATGACGACCGACGGCACGGTTTTCGACTTCGGAGACCTGCATAATCTGCACCTTTCTCTGCTCGGCGCGTATCAGCCGCAGAACGCCGCTACCGTGCTGACCGCGATGGAAATTCTTTCGGAAAGCGCGGGCATGCGCATTCCCGAGGAGGCAATCCGCCGCGGGCTGGAATCGGTGGTCTGGCACGCCCGCTTTGAACGATTGGAGAACGACCCGCAGGTCTTTTTCGACGGCGCCCATAACCCGCAGGGCATCGCCGCCGCCGTGCAGAGCATTCAGACCTATTTCCCCGAGGAAAAGGTCCTCATCCTCACGGGCGTGATGGCGGACAAGGATTACGACGGCATGATTGAGGGACTGAAGCCCGTTACCGCACAGGCGTATACCGTGGCTCCAAAGAATCCCCGCGCGCTTCCCGCCGATGAATATGCGGGACATTTTCATGCACACGGGATTGCGGCAACCGCGTATGCGACCGTTGCGGACGCACTCCGCGCCGCTCTCGCAACAGCCGGAGCAGAGGGGATCCCCCTCGTCTGTCTCGGGTCGCTCTATCTGTATCAGGACGTTCTGATGGGGTTGGAGTGAAGAAATAAAAGCGCTTTATGAACGGAAGTTTTTTGTCTGACGATTAGTGGACGGAGACTTATCCCCCCTCATCAGTCGCTAACGCGCCAGCTTCCCCCCGAGGGGAAGCCTTGATGCAAAATTCCTTTCGTACTACACAATAAGATAAACGAGCGAAATTTTGAAGTGACTTTATTTACCACATGAATTTATGCTTGCTATGTTTGCACAGCGTAAAGAGGGCTTCCCCTCGGGGGGAAGAAAACTGCAAGCAGTTTGTCACGTTAGCGACTGATGAGGGGGG
>CAZVYZ010000060.1:0-8413 GCA_964630695.1 uncultured Ruminococcus sp. | reverse complement strand
GCATTCCGCAAGCGAAATGCGGACGACTATCGTCTCTCTCCGCTACCGGATAGAAGTGGTAGGGAAGTTACATTTGAATCGGGCGGAACGACACATGGGTCGTTCCGTTCCATTTATTAACTAACCTGAACTTTTTCTATCCGGTAGCGGAGCGAGCGGCGGTAGCCGCTATGCCAATCCCGCTGGACGGGATTGGACGCGGAGCAGCCGGAATTCGTAGAGCGTATACGGCTACAGAAAATCAGTACCACATAAAGAAAGGGGGAAAATCCCCCTTAGTTAAAGTTCTTGCGGTCAAGGGGCTTCTTTCAAGAAGCCCCTTGTGGGTTTGGGCAAAGCCCAAGGTCTTAGCCCCCGTGACAGAGTCCCGAGGCCTTTTTTCGCTTCCCCCCTTGACAAAACAGCGAAAAAAGGATATAATAAAAACATATGATGTAAAACAACCGATTTATAAAGATGGGAGAATCAGAGAATGCCGCCGAAGCCGAAATTTACAAGAGAAGAAGTGGTGGAGGTCGCCTTGGAGTTGGTTGGCGAGCGAGGCATGGCGGCGCTGACCGCGAGGGAGTTGGGGGAACGGTTGGGAAGTTCGGCAAGACCGATTTTCACAGTGTTCCGCAACATGGAGGAACTGACCGACGCAGTGCGGGAAGCCGCCATGCGGAGATACGACGCGTATGTCGGAGAAGCAGAGCATTATAAGCCGATATTCAAAGCGTTCGGGGTTCGGATGGTCCTGTTCGCCACTAAGGAGCCGAAACTGTTCCAACTGCTGTTCATGAGCGGAATGCGGGACGAAGCAGGGCTTTCGGCGGTCTCCGAACATCTCGGACCCACGCGGGACCTCTGCATTGACGCCATCATCCGCGATTATAGCCTGACCTCGGATGAGGCAAAGCAGTTCTTTGAGCATATGTGGGTCTATACCTACGGACTTGCCGTCCTGTGCGCCACGGGAATGTGCCACTTCGACGAGGAGACGATTTGCGTGATGTTGGGACGGGAATTCATGGGAATGCTCTCGCTGATGAAGCACGGCAATTGGGATATGCCGACTCCGCGTTTGAATGCGCAATCATGATGAAAAACAGCCGGAAACGGAAAATGCAACCGTCAGTTGACAAATTTTCCGCTCGACTTGCTTGCATGCAACCGCAAAAAATGCTATTCTGAAAGCATCACAAACGGGTAGAACCCGAGGAGGCAGAGCATGATATTAGCAGACAAAATGATTGCGCTCAGGAAGCGTGCGGGATGGTCGCAGGAGGAACTTGCCGAAAAACTGGGCGTGTCGCGGCAGTCCGTTTCAAAATGGGAGGGCGCGCAGTCGATGCCCGACCTTGACAAAATTCTGGCGCTGAGCCGGATTTTCGGCGTGTCAACCGACTACCTGTTAAAGGATGAGATAGAGGACGCGCCAAGCCCGATGCAGGACGCGGAGCCGGACGGCAAGCGCCGGCGGGTTACCATGGAGGACGCGGACCGTTACCTGACCCTGCGGAGGCGGGCGGCACCGAAACTGGCTCTTGCAACCGCACTGTGCATCCTTTCACCCATCACACTGATTCTGCTCGGTGCGCTGTCGGAGACGGCGCACGGGATTTCCGAGGGCGTTGCGGCGGGAGTCGGACTTGCGGTTCTGTTGGGGCTCGTTGCAGTGGCGGTGGCACTTTTCATCTACTGCGGCGCGCAGACGAAGGAATACGAGTATCTGGACCGCGCGCCGTTTGAGACCGAGTACGGCGTGAGCGGCATGGTGCGGGAGAAAAAAGCGCGGTTCGCGCCGCTTTATACCAAGTTGAACATCATCGGGACCGTGCTGTGCGTGCTTGCGGTTATCCCGCTCATAACCGTGTCTTGTATCGGCGCATCGGACCTGATATGCGTTGCGGCGCTCTGCATCCTGTTTGCGGTGGTTGCGGTGGCGTGCGTTGCGTTTGTCTGGTGCGGGACGGTTTGCGGAGCGATGGACCGCCTGTTGGAGGAGGGAGACTTCCGCAGACAGGTCAAGACACACAAGAGCGTCAAAGGCGCGGTCAGCGTGATTTATTGGGTCATTGTGACGGCGGTGTTTCTCTTTCTGACATGGGGACCGCACGGAAACGGACAGCCGAAGTACAGTTGGATTGTCTGGGCTGGCGGCGGCGTGCTGTATGCAGGTGTGATGGCATTTGTCGGTATTTTTGAAAAAACGGAAACGTAAGGGGGAGTAAAATGAAAACCGGAATCGGTGTGGCGCTTGCTTTGGCGTTGGCATTGTCGCTGTCGGGGTGCTTTTTCGGAGGCACGGTGATGACCGGAACTTATGCGAACGCGGAGGCGTATCACGCGGGAAACTTTGAATACCGCGCGGAGGACGTGAAGATGTTGGAGGTCAACTGGTATTGCGGCGGCGTGACGCTGAAGCGTACCGAGGGCGATACGTTTCGGGTGACCGAGAGCGGCGACGGACTTTCCGCGGAAAAGGCTCTGCACTGGTTGCTGACGGATGAGGTCCTGCGGGTGGAGTTCTGCGCTTCGGGCTATGCGGCGCGTTTTTCGGGGCAGGATAAGAAGTTGACGGTGGAAATCCCCGAGGGGCTGGAACTTGAGGTCACCACCACGAGCGCGGGGATTGAAGCGGAAATCGGCAAACAACGGAACGTAACGTTGCAGACCACCTCGGGGACGATTGAGGTGAACGGAGCGACCGAAACGGAGACGCTCAATCTCGGCACGACCTCGGGTGCAATCTACGTCGAACAGTTGACAGCGGAAAGCCTGACGGCGGAAACGACTTCCGGCTCCATCCGGATACAGGAAGTCAACGCGAACGAAAGCGTGCAACTCGGTAGCACCAGTGGCGGAATCCGTGTGGGGAACCTGAATGCAAACGGCGGGACGATTACGGCACAGAGCAATTCGGGCGGAATTCGGCTTGACACCGTGCGGACGGGGACCCTGACGGCAGGCACCACTTCGGGCAGCGTGACGGTTGGGCTGAACGAATGCAGGAATGCGACCGTTGAAACCACGAGCGGCAGCGTCAGGGTAAACCTTTCGCAGAGCCTTGGCGCAACGGTACGGGCAAGCAGTACGAGCGGCGGATTCAACGGAAGCGGTTACCGCTCCGAGAACGGCAGATATATCTGGGGCGACGGCGCCTGCTCAATCAATCTCGGTACGACAAGCGGAAGTATTACGGTGAAATGAGGCATTCCAATGGACCATATTATTGATATTGAACATCTGAATAAATCGTTCGGAGACGTACACGCGGTCAATGATTTGTCTTTCCACGTCAGAACGGGGGAACTGTTCGCTTTTCTCGGCGTGAACGGTGCGGGCAAATCGACGACCATTTCGATTCTTTGCGGGCAGTTGCGGCGTGACAGCGGGGAAGTCCGCGTTTGCGGGAAGCACATTGACGGCGGCACGGGAGAGATAACCCGCCACCTCGGCGTGGTGTTTCAGAATTCGGTTCTGGACCAGGCACTGACGGTGCGCGACAATCTGGAAAGCCGTGCGGCGCTTTACGGTATTACGGGCGCGGCATTCCGCAAGCGCGCGGAGGAGTTGGCGGAACTGCTTGATTTCGGCGACCTGTTCGGCAGAACGGTCGGGAAACTTTCGGGCGGACAGCGGCGGCGGATTGACATTGCGCGGGCGCTGTTGCACCGTCCGCAGGTCCTGATTCTCGACGAGCCGACCACGGGACTGGACCCGCAGACAAGGCAACTGCTCTGGCGCGTGGTACAGGACCTGCGCCGCGAGGAGCGGATGACGGTCTTTCTGACCACGCATTACATGGAGGAAGCGGCGGACGCGGATTACGTGGTGATTCTCGACAGCGGAAAAATCGCGGCAGAGGGAACACCGTCCGAGTTGAAGAACCGCTATACGGGCGATTTCATTACGTTCTACGGGCTGAATGAGGAGCGGATTGCAACGCTCGGGAAACCGTTTGAGCGGTTGCGGGACGCTGTGCGGATTGGCGTCCGGGATTCTGCGGAGGCAACCGAATGGATTCTGCGGGAGCCGGAGTTGTTCCGCGATTATGAGATTACGAAAGGGAAGATGGATGACGTGTTCCTTGCGGTAACGGGAAAGAAACTACAGGCGAACGACGAACACGCGGGGAGGACGAAAGCATGAAAACGGTCTACTATCTGACGCGGCGTAACTGCAAACTGTTTTTCAAGGATAAGGGAATGTTCTTCTCGTCCCTGATTACGCCGATTATTCTTCTGGTGCTGTACGCAACCTTTCTTGCCAAGATCTACCGCGACAGTTTTGTAAGCGCTGTTCCCCCGGGACTTGTGTCCGACTCGCTGATTGACGCAACGGTTGCCGCACAACTGATTTCTTCGCTTCTGGCTGTCAGTTGCGTTACGGTCGCGTTCTGCGCCAATCTGATTTCCATCAACGACAAGGCGAGCGGCGCAATCCGTGATTTGACCGTGACGCCCGTGCGGCGCTCGGCGCTTGCAGTGAGTTACTTTGCGGCGTCGGCGGTTGTGACGCTGATTGTAACGCTCACCACGCTTGCCGCCTGCCTGATTTATCTGGCGTTTATCGGATGGTACATGAGTGTTGCGGATGTCTTTCTGTTGCTTCTGGACGTTTTGCTCCTGACGCTGTTCGGAACGGCGGTTGCATCCTGCGTCAACTTCGGTTTGACCACAAGCGGGCAGGCATCCGCGGTCGGGACCGTCGTCAGCGCGGGCTACGGTTTCATCTGCGGCGCGTATATGCCGATTTCCAATTTCGGCACGGGATTACAGCGCGTGCTGTCTTTCCTGCCGGGGACCTACGGGACCTGCCTCATCCGCAATCATGCACTGGCGGGTGTGTTCCGTGAAATGCGGGATTCGGCGGGCTTTCCGGAGGAGATTCTGACGGGAATTCGGGATTCCATTGACTGCAACCTCTCGTTCTTCGGCACGCAGGTTGCAATTCCCGTGATGTATCTGATTCTCTCGGGTGCCACGCTTTTGTTGGTTGGACTGTACATTCTCCTCAACGCTTTGCACAGAGCCGGAAAATAATCGGCTAAACCCGAAAAAAACAGAAAAAAAGCCTTGCAAAGACGGCAACAATATGCTATAATATCAGTAGACGGTGCGCACGGCGCTCCGTCCGGTACTATGGGTCATGTCGGAGGGATGTTGAAATGGAAGAGATGAAAACGGCGAAAACCGCGAAACACGCAGAAGCAACGGGAAAGGTCAACTGGAAAAAGATTCTGCCCGTCGTGCTGTGGATTGGTCTGATTGTTTTTGCGGTGGGAGCGATTCTGTTGCTTGCCGTCGCGGTCCCGCGTGCGGAAGTGGCTTATCAGAAAGTTCTGTCGGTCATCTGTGCGGTTTTGATGTTGCTTCTGGCACTCCTGATTGGTGCGTACCAGTGGCTGTCGCGCGACACCTATCCGAACTTTTTCCTGTATGACCGGAAAAAGAAAAAGAATATTCCGGTTGAGAAACTCAAATTCTCGGTGGTCAGCGAGCGTATGACGTTCCTGTTCACGCGGATTTCGGAATCTCCCGAGCAACTCTGGAAAGGTGACGTTCTGACACGGGAGGATGACGTCTTTGGCTATCGGAGCGTTTATAAACCTCTGGTGGCGTACAAGATGCTGTATGACCTCGGCGAGCAGGGACCCGACTCCGGCTATTGGAACTATCTCAAAACCGCGCCGCAGGAGAATCTGAACGCGATTTACGAGGCGCTTGAAAAGGCGGGCGAAAAGAAAATGGTGGACGTGTTCCGCCTGATTCTGGAACACACCGATGACGATTACGCGAGAGTCAAGGAGTTCCTGCGGAAGAATCTGCCGTATCTGCGGAGCAGAATGGTCAACTACGTTGTGAAGCATATCGAATACTTTTATTGATATTGATTGCGATAGCACCCGTCGGACAACTGTTTGCGGGTGCTATGTTTTTCCTCTGTCGGACGCGCGCAGATTGCGGAGCGTGCGGATAAGAAACGGCAGGGTGAGGAAAAAGGTCAGGACGTCGGCAACCGCCTGCGAAATGCAAAGTCCCGTCAGTCCCCAAACGTGGGGAAGAAGCAGGACCGTCGGAATGAAGCAGATTCCCTGCCTTGCGGCGGCAATCAGCGCGGCGGGGAACGCCTTGCCGAGCGC
The DNA here is from genome assembly GCA_964630695.1 of uncultured Ruminococcus sp. Lineage (GTDB taxonomy): Bacteria > Bacillota > Clostridia > Oscillospirales > CAG-272 > UMGS1865. Next base: position 2,286 of record CAZVYZ010000060.1, on the reverse strand, counting down.
TTGCAGGAGCATATTGGTCACCGCAATGATGCCGTGCAGGAAAAAGACCGCGCACTGCGCGCGGAGCATGACGGCGCCCACGCGGACGACCTCGGGGTCGGGGCGAAACAGCGCAATCAGGCGCGGTGCGAATACGGCGGTCGGAACCGAAAGCGCCGCCATCAGCGCGGTTGCAAGAATCAGCGCAAAGCGGGAGAGCGACAGCACGCGGTCGGGGCGGTTTGCCCCCTTGTTGTAGCCTGCCGCGGGCATCAGTCCCTGTCCGACACCGAGGCAGAAACTGTAGAGCAGTAAAAAAATGCGGGCATTGACCGATACCGCCGCCGCAGTGGCGTCCCCCCATTTCCGTGCCTGCCGAAGCAGGAGTGCCGAAGCGACCCCCGCCAACCCTTGGCGGAACAGGGAGGGGGACCCGATTGCGAGGAGCGAAAGAAACCGGCGCATGGGGCGCTCGGTCTTGCGCGGGCGCAGGGAAACGCGGGTTTTGCCGCACAGGTAGCGCCCGAGGAGCAGCAGAAAAGTAACCGCCTGCGAAATCAGGAGCGCCAAAGCCGCGCCGCCGATGCCCATGTCCGCGCGAAAGAGCAGGAGCGGGTCGAGCGCGACGTTGACAAGATTTCCCGCAACCGTTCCGAGCATGGCATAGCGGACCTGTCCCTCGGCGCGGAGCAGATTGTTCAGCACGAATCCGCCGCACATCAGCGGTGCGGCAGGGAACAGGAACACGGCATAGGCGTGTGCATAGGGATAGATTCCTTCGGAGGCACCGAGAAAGCGGATAATCGGACCCGAGAAAAAAAGTCCGCCGAGCGTCACAAGCCCGCCGAGGACGATGGACAGGTAAAACGCGAGAGACGCAAAAAAGTCCGCGCTTGTTCGGTCCCCCGCGCCGAGCGCACGGGAAATCAGGCTTCCCGCGCCGGTCCCGAGGGTATAGCCGATTGCCTGAATCAGCGCCATGACCGCAAACGCGATTCCGACTGCGCCGCCGGCGGCATTGCCGAGGCGGGAGATGAACCACGCGTCCAGAATCCCGCAGGCGGCGGAGACCAACAGGGCGGCGGTGGCGGGCAGGGAGAGCGCAAGGACCAGCCGCGGCGGCGCGGCGGTCAGCATACGGTCATTTTTTTGTGCGGTCGCGTTCATGGCAGGCTTCCTTTCGTGGTTTTCTGCATATAGTATGGACTGCGGCGGCAAAGTCAATCGATGTATTTTTCGGAAAATATCGCATTTTCATGAGGTTGGTATGAAAAAACAGTGGAAAGAATTTCTGCATGCGGACGTTGCGGTTCTGTTTTTGTCCGGTGTTTTACTGTTGCTGTTCGCGGTTTCGGAGTTATACCCGAAACTGAACGATGCGGCTTTGCCGGGACCGCTTGCTCTGCGGTGTTTGTTGCTTGTGCTGATTTGTCTGATTTCCTATCTCGGCGGAGTTCTGTACCGCGGGCGGACGGGGGACGGACGCGTGATTGGATGGCTACTGACGGCTTATTTTATTCTGTACGTCTATCTGCTTCTTTCCCTGACGCTGATGGATGAGACTCTGCGGCTTGACCCTGCGCGCCTGGAGAGTGCGGGAATGAGCCGTCGGGCGTACTACATGAAGTGGTTCGTAAATTTCCGCCCCTTTTACAGCATTCGCATCGTTTACATTCAGGGCTTTCTGAACGGGCGCATCAATTTCGGTTACATGATATTGAATCTGCTCGGCAACCTTTGCGCGTTCATGCCGATGGCGTTCTTTCTTCCCCGTCTCTGGCGTGCAGAGCGTCACTGGTACGTCTTTTTGCCGACCGTTACTCTGATGGTCACCTTAGTCGAGGGGACACAACTTCTTCTGATGGTTGGTTCCTGTGACGTGGACGACGTAATCTTAAATGCGGGTGGTGCGTTCCTTTTCTTCCTACTCCTGAAAATCCCGCCCCTGCGTCGCCTTTGCGACAGAATTTGGGGTGCGTAGGGGGAAGACCTCGGGGCTTTGCCCCGAACCCTAAGACCTCGGGACTTTGCCCCGAACCCTAAGACCTCGGGGCTTTGCCCCGAACCCTAAGACCTCGGGGCTTTGCCCCAAACCCCACTTAAAAACTTCTTGAAAGAAGTTTTTAAGAATTTCAAGAACTTTAACCAAGGGGGATTATTCCCCTCTTTTTATGTGCTGCCGACTTTTTGTTGCCATATACGCTCTACGAATTCCGGCTGCTCCGAGCCAAATCCCGTCAAGCGGGATTTGTACGACTATCGTCTCTCTCCGCTACCGGATAGAAAAAGTTCAGGTTAGTTAATAAA
>CAZVYZ010000059.1:0-8670 GCA_964630695.1 uncultured Ruminococcus sp. | reverse complement strand
TGTAGGTGCCGGCAACGGGATGCTGGAATCTGGTGGGGTTGGTGGAGTTACCGGTAATCGAAACGCCGACGTTCTCCAGTTTCATAATTGCAACACCCTCGGGAACGTTGTCCGCACCGTAGCACTTGACGTCGGCGCGGGGACCGTTCGAGAACGCCTTGGTCTCAACGACCTTGACAGTTTCGGTGTAGGGGTCAAACTCGGTCTTGCAGTAGGTAAAGCCGTTGATGCGGGAGATGATGTACGCCGCATCCTTGCCCAGACCGTTCAGAATGACGCGCAGGGGCTTCTTGCGCACCTTGTTCGCGTTCAGCGCAATCTTGATAGCGCCCTCTGCCGCCGCAAAGGACTCATGTCCCGCGAGGAAGCAGAAGCACTCGGTCTCCTCGGAGAGGAGCATTTTGCCGAGGTTGCCGTGTCCCAGACCGACCTTGCGGTTTTCCGCAACCGAGCCGGGGATGCAGAAGCTCTGCAGACCGATACCGATGTTTGCCGCCGCCGTAGCCGCGCTCTTGTCACCCGTGCGCTCCGCCTCTTTGATGGCGATTGCCGCGCCGACCGTGTAAGCCCACTTTGCGTTTTCAAAGCAGATCGGCTGAGTCTCCTGCACGATGGTGTAAGCGTCAACGCCCTTCTTGTCGCAGATATCCTTGCATTCGTCGATGGACGAAATGCCGTATTCCTTCAGAACGCCAAGAATCTTTGCCTCGCGTCTCTCATATCCTTCAAACTGTGCCATTGCTTCTACCTCCTTAGTCCTTGCGGGGATCGATGTACTTCACGGCACCGTCCTCGGGATTGAAGCGACCGTAGTGACCCATCGCTTTTTTGTAGGCTTCGTTCGGCTCCATGCCTTTTTTGATGAAGTCGGTCATCTTGCCGAGCGATACGAACTCATAGCCGATGACTTCATTGTTCGCGTCCAAAGCCATCCGCGTGCAGTAGCCCTCGGTCATTTCGAGGTAACGGACGCCCTTTTCCTTGGTGCCGTACATGGTGCCGACCATGGAGCGTGCCCCCTTGCCGAGGTCCTCCATGCCTGCGCCGATGACCAGACCGCCCTCGGAGAATGCCGACTGGCTTCTGCCGTAGACAATCTGGAGGAACAGCTCGCGCATTGCGGTGTTGATGGCGTCGCAAACGAGGTCGGTGTTCAGCGCTTCGAGGATGGTCTTGCCGGGCAGGATTTCCGCCGCCATTGCCGCGGAGTGGGTCATGCCCGAGCAGCCGACGGTTTCCACAAGCGCCTCTTCAATCACGCCGTTTTTGATGTTCAGCGAGAGTTTGCAGGCGCCCTGCTGCGGAGCGCACCAACCGATACCGTGGGTGTAACCCGAAATGTCGGTAATCTGTTTTGCCTGAATCCACTTGCCCTCCTCGGGCAGGGGAGCCGGACCGTGGTCACAGCCCTTTGTGACCTTGCACTGGTGCTGAACTTCGGCACTCATTGCGTAAGGGCATTCACTGACGTTGCTCATTGTTTTATCTCCTTTTTATTGATAACGGAAAATCAGAGGATGACTTCACCGTAAACGGTGCCGAATGCGGCGGCGGCGTTGCATTCATCGGTGTCGATGTGCATCGCGAGCGCGTAACTCGGGCTGACGCGGCAGACCACGTCCTCAAAAATCACGGGACGGTCGGTCAGCATTTTCACGCTGACAACCTGCTTATCCTTCACACCGAACGCCTCGGCATCGGCGGGGCTGAAGTGAATGTGCCGCTTTGCGATAATCACACCCTCGGTCAACTCAATCTCGCCCGCAGGACCGACCATTTTCAAACCGGGGGTTCCCGCAAGGTCACCGCTTTCTCTCACCGGTACGTCGCGCAGACCGAGCGCCCGCATATCGGTGTAGGACAACTCAACCTGATTCGCGCTTCTGCACGGACCCAGTACGCTGACCGCGAGCGTTCCTTTCGGACCGACAAGCGTAATCTTGTCGTTTCCTGCGGCAAACTGCCCGGGCTGGCTCAGCGGTTTTCTGACGGTCAGTTCCGCGCCCTTGCCGTAAAGCACCTCAACCGCTTCGGCGGTCAGGTGAATATGGCGCGCGGAGGTTTCAACCAAAACCTTGTTTTCCATCTTTCAAAACCTTCCTTATTTATGTTTTGAGGAAATCACGGGCTGAAAGCCCATACGCATTTATTATACCATTTTTCGACCCGATTGTAAAGACCCTTTTTTCATAATCTCGGTTACATAAGCAAACTTTTTTCTGTTCATAATAATAAAAGACTTGAAAAATGCGGAGGAAATGATGGAAGAAACGGAAAAAAGAAGCGAAAAAGGAACGGGGCGTTCGGGGGAAACGCCGGAAAACCTGCATGCAGCGCTCTCGGATATTCGCGGGTACGGAACCACGGTTGCGGAAAACCGGCGGGAGCATTTTCAGTGCATCTCGGTCATCGGGCAGGTGGAGGGGCATTACCTGTTGCCCGACGGGCAGAAAGCGACCAAATACGAGCATCTTATCCCGCTGCTCGTTTCCATTGAAGAGGATGACGAAATCGACGGACTTCTGGTCATGCTCAATACCATGGGCGGGGACGTGGAGGCGGGACTTGCCATTGCGGAAATCATCGCGTCCATGACGAAACCAACCGTGTCGTTGGTGCTGGGCGGCAGTCATTCCATCGGAGTCCCGCTCGCGGCGGCGGCAAAACGGTCGCTGATTGTGCCGAGCGCCACCATGACCCTGCATCCCGTGCGGGTCAACGGCATGATTATCGGGGTGGAACAGTCGTTCCGTTATATGCGGGAGATGCAGGACCGCATCGTCCGCTTCATCTGCGCGCACTCAAGGGCGGATGCGGCAAAGATCAACGAACTGATGATGCGTCCCGACCAGATGGCAACCGATTGCGGAACCATTCTGGAGGCAGACGAGGCGGTTTCCTGCGGAATCATAGATGAGGTCGGGGGACTGGACCGTGCGCTTGCAATCCTGCGCGAAATGAAAGAAAAGAACGCAAAAAATAAGAATGAAAACCGTTCTTTGTCTAAAAATGGAGAAAAAAACTGAAAAAAGAAGAAGAAAGAGACAGGGAATCGGCACTTGGGTCTTGCATTGCGGGGAAAAATGTGATATAATTTTATGGTATGTTCTTTTTGGGCGCTCGGAACCGTTCCGATTCCATGCGCCGAAGTCACAAGAAAGGTACGGTTACCCCATTGAAAGAAGTGTTCAAAACCCGTTCCGGCGAGGGGATTCCCTGTCTCAGCCCCGACCAGGCGGAAGCGCGGAAATACCTGTCTCAGGAAACGCTCGACCGAATGCACCTGATGCCGAAAAGCGACCCCGTTGCCTATTCCGCCATGCCCGACGGAACCTCGGTATACTATTATGACCCCATGCGCGTCTCGGAAGCGCCGCCCGAAAGTTGGTACAGCCCGCGCAAGGTCCCGCTGACCGACCCGATTCTGTTGGAGTCGGGCAAGGAAATCGGCAGGATGAACGTCAAGCGCGCGGGGACGCTCGGCTACTACACCGCCGAACGCCTCTCCCAGATGCACTACGATATTACCGCCGAACCGGTGGCGTATATCCGACGTAAGGAGGGGAAGATTGTCTATCTTTACTCCAAACGGGAGGCAACGCGGCAGCCGCGGCTTTGCGTGGAGTGCGGGAAGAACGTCCGCTACATGCGCAAACTGTGCAGGTCCTGCTTTGAGCGCGACCTTGCCGAGCGGCGGAAAGAGGGCGACGCGCATCGGTCCGCGTATTATCACATGAAGCGTGAGCGGGTCCTGTTCTTCGATTTGGAACTGACGGGCGTTTACGACCATGACGAAATCATTTCCATCTCCATCATGGACGCGACGGGAAAGGTCATCATGAATACCTACGTCCGCCCCGTACATAACAGGAAGTGGAAAAAGACCGAAAAAATTCACGGCATCACGCCGGAAATGGTTGCCGATTCTCCGACGCTTGCCGAACTGACCCCGCAAATCAAGGAGATTTTTGCGAACGCGGACAACCTCATTGCCTATGGGGTATCAACCGATTTCAGCCATATCAAAAAGATTTACGATACCGAGGCAGAGCGCGCGGCACTGCATAAAAAGGTCCGTTGCGCCGCGACCGAATACAGTCGGTTCATGCAGGAGCATCATCCGGAACTGACGCATACGTCGCTGAGTGATGCGATGGAATGCCTCGGAATCGCGTGGGACGGCGTGGCGCACACCTCCATTGCCGATACCATCGGATGTATGAAAGTCTGGGAAGCGCTGTTCCCGCACTATTACGAGGACTGAGGAGGAGAGAAATGGATTCGATTTTCGGTCTGGACCGTGCCTGCACGGACGAGGGCATGAAACTGCTCACCACCGTGCATGACGACGCGGAGATGGCAATCGTCTGCGGCATTCTGGAAGATGAGAAGATACCGTACCTCACCAAGGACCGCGGAAGCGGCGGTGTGGTGCGCGTGATTGCGGGGTATTCGATGTACGGAACCGATATTTCGGTACCCGAGGAAAAATATGACGACGCGGTGGCGGTTCTGGATGCTTACCGCAATGGGGCGCCCGTGGAGGATGACGACGGCGCACTCGCGGAGCCGGACACGGAGGATTGACATGAAAGAGATTCTGCTGTGCAAATACGGAGAGATTGTTCTCAAGGGCGCGAACCGGAAATACTTTGAGGATATGCTCTGCAAGACCCTGCGCTTCCGCGCGAAGCATTACGGAAAATTCCTGATTACGCGGTCGCAGAGTACCATCGTCATTGAGCCGCAGGATGACGCGGCGGACCTTGACGGAATGTTTGAAACGGCGATGAAAGTATTCGGGATTGTCGGCATCAGCCGTTGCGCAGTCTGCGAAAAGAATATGGATGCCATCCGCGAAACGGCGCGGTCCTATGTACCACAGTTTCTGGAGGGGAAAAAGACGTTCAAGGTGATGGCAAAGCGGTCGGACAAGCGCTTTCCTTTGGATTCCATGGAAATCGGGCGGGAGATTGGCGGAGAGATTCTGTCGGTCGTTCCGCGTATCCGTGTGGATGTCCATAACCCCGAGATTACGGTCCACGTCGAAATCCGTGAATTCGGCGCCTACATTCATGCGGGGCAACTCCCTGCGGCGGGCGGACTGCCCGTGGGGACCAACGGCAAAGCCATGCTCCTGCTTTCGGGCGGAATCGATTCCCCCGTGGCGGGCTACATGATTGCCAAGCGCGGCGTGGAGATTGAGGCGGTCCACTTTGAATCGTTCCCGTATACGAGCGAACGCGCGCGGGAAAAGGTCTTTGAGTTGGCGCGCATCATGGCACAGTACACGGGGAGCATCAATCTGCACGTTGTGTCGCTGACGCATATTCAGGAGTTGTTGGTCAAAAACTGCGAGGAGGATTACTTCACGCTGATTCTGCGGCGATACATGATGACCATTGCGGACCGTCTGGCACACAGCCTCGGTTGCGGGGGACTGGTCACGGGGGAGAGCCTCGGGCAGGTTGCGTCGCAGACCATGCAGGCAATCGGGGTGACCGACCCCGCAACGACCCTGCCGGTGTTCCGCCCGTGCATCGGGCTGGATAAGGAGGAAATCATTCGCGTGGCGCGGAAGATTGGGACCTTTGAAACTTCGATTCAGCCGTATGAGGATTGTTGCACGGTCTTTACGCCGAAGCATCCCAAAACACGCCCCGAACTGGACAAGGTTCTGGAACAGCAGAACCGACTGGATTTTGAAGCCCTTGTGGAGGAAGCGGTCGCGGGTGCCTACGTACAGCGTATCCGCGTTGAATTCTGAGAGATTTGAGGAGAGAGGACAGAACCATGGAGAAAAAACAGAAATACTATCACATGACCGTTGCGGGCTTGGAACGCGATTTGCCGATTTGCCCGCTGAACGACAGTTTGCAGATTGCGGGGTTCGTCATTTTCGGTGACCCCGAACTGACCACCGCCTGCGCGGCGGAACTGAATGCGCGCGTTCCCGAGTACGATTATGCCATCAGTGCCGAGGCAAAGGGGATTCCGCTTGTGCATGAAATGGCACGTCTGGACGGCAACCGCCGCTATGTGCTTGCCCGCAAGGCACCCAAACTCTACATGACGGGTGTGTTCGGCGTGGAGGTGAAGTCCATCACCACCTCGCAGACACAGCATCTGTATCTGGATGTGACCGACGCGGAACTGATGCGCGGCAAGCGAATCCTGATTGTGGATGACGTGGTGTCTACGGGCGAATCGCTCCACGCACTGGAGACTTTGGTGAAAGAGGCAGGCGGCATCATCTGCGGCGAGGCGACCATTCTGGTAGAGGGCGACGCGGACGAGAAATTCCCGAACCTGATTCACCTCGGCAAAATTCCGCTGTTTGACCGCGATGCCAACGTCATCGGAGAGAATCCGAATCCCACTGCGTACGTGAAAGAATAAGAAAGAGGCTACATCATGAACAGAACCTATATTTCCGATATTACCCCCGGTGCGTCCTACCGCATTTCGGGTTTCGTTGAAAACCTGCGTAACAAGCGGACCATGGCGTTCCTCGTCATCCGCGACATCAGCGGCAAACTGCAGGTCACACTGGAAAAGGAGAAGAATCCGGAACTGGCGGCACTGGTGGACCAACTGACCATCCATTCGGTCGTGTCGGTCGAGGGACCCGTGGTTGCGAACGAATATGTCAAGATGGGCGGCGCGGAGATGCTGCCCGAGAAGTTGGAGATTGAGTCGATTGCCGACGCGCTCCCGATTAAGGACGATTCCGAAATCGATTCGCGCATGGATTACCGTTGGATTGACCTGCGCCGCGAGGGGAATCAGCTGATGCTGAAGATGCAGACGGTTCTCACGGGCGCGATGCGGGAATTTCTTTTGGACCGCCACTTTGTGGAGATTCACACGCCGAAACTGATTGCCGCCGCGAGCGAATCGGGGTCCGAGGTGTTCGAGGTCAAGTATTTCGATACCAAGGCGTACCTTGCGCAGTCGCCGCAGTTCTATAAGCAGATGGCAATGGCGGCGGGACTGGACCGGATTTTTGAAACCGGACCCGTGTTCCGCGCCGAAAAGTCCTACACCAACAAGCACGCAACCGAGTTCACGGGCTTCGATTTGGAGTTCAGTTACGTGTACTCCGTGGAAGAAGTCATGCACATGGAGGAGGAACTGCTGACCTATGCGTTCGGCAAGGTCGCACAGGCTTGCGGAGAGGACATCAAGCGCCTGTTCGGCAAGGAGGTCATCGTTCCCACGATGCCGTTCCCGCGCATCAGACTGAAAGACCTCTACGACGAACTGGAGACGCGCTACGGCTACAAGGTATCGGACGATGCAAAGGGCGACCTGACCACAGACGCGGAGCATCTCTGTGCGAAGTTTTCGATGGAGAAATACGGGAGCGAGTTCCTGTTCGTCACCGACTACGACGCAAAAGAGCGCGCGTTCTACCATATGCGCGACGAGAGAGGCGTGCCGATGGGCTACGACCTGATTTGGCGCGGATGCGAGATTACCACGGGCGCAGTCCGCGAGCATCGCTATGAGGTGCTGAAGAAGCAGGCGGACGAAAAGGGACTGGCAAAGGACGTGGAGTTCTATCTCCAGTTCTTCCGCTACGGATGCCCGCCGCACGGAGGCTTTGGGCTGGGTGTGGACCGTCTGACCATGCTCTTCCTCGGGCTGTCGATTAAGGAAGCGGAGTTCCTGTTCCGCGGACCGAACCGCCTGACCCCGTAAGTCCGTATGAACAAGCCCGAATTGTTGTCCCCTGCGGGCAACTATGAAAAAATGACCGCCGCACTGGAATACGGTGCGGACGCGGTCTATCTGGCGGGGCGCGCTTTCGGGATGCGCTCCGCCGCCGACAATTTTTCGGTGGAGGAGTTGTACGCCGCCGTCGACGATGCGCACAAGCGGGGGAAAAAGGTCTACCTGACGGTCAATACCATGCCGCACGAGGATGAATATCCGGCATTGCGTGAGTATCTGACCGCTCTGCGCGGGTGCGCGATTGACGCGATGATTGTTGCGGACCTCGGCACGATTGCAACGGTGCGGGAGATTCTGCCCGACATGGAGATTCACATCTCCACGCAGGCAAGCATCGTCAGTTCCGCCGCCGCGCGAGCCTATGCCGCATTGGGGGCGAAGCGCGTGGTGCTGGCGCGCGAATTGACCCTTGCCGAAATCCGCGCCATCCGTGAACATCTGGACCCTGCGATTGAGTTGGAGGTGTTCATTCACGGCTCCATGTGCGTTTCCTACAGCGGGCGGTGTCTGCTTGCCAACGCGCTCAACGGGCGGGACGGCAACCGCGGGACCTGCACGCAGCCCTGCCGATGGAATTATTCGCTGATTGAGGAAAAGCGCCCCGACAGCCGCATTCCGATTGAGGAGACCAACCTCGGAACCTTTATCATGTCATCCAAGGATTTGTGCATGATTGAACACGTCCCCGAACTGTGCGAAAGCGGTATTGCGTCCCTCAAGATTGAGGGCAGAATGAAGAGCGCCTACTATACGGCGGTGGTCACGAACGCTTACCGCATGGCGATTGACGCGTATTGTGCGGACCCGACGGGCTACCGCTTCGACCCGCGCTGGCTGGCGGAACTGGAAAGCGTGTCGCACCGCGAATACGGAACGGGCTTTTTCTTCTCGAAGCCGATGGAGGACCCCGCGCTCGTCTCTACCTGCGGGTAT
>CAZVYZ010000058.1:0-8718 GCA_964630695.1 uncultured Ruminococcus sp. | reverse complement strand
CCAAGAAAAACAAGAAAAATGACCCGGACAGACTGGAACTCATGAAGTATTGCAAACACTGCCGCAAGCATACACTTCACAAAGAAACGAAGTAAGCGAGGGCGCGAAAATGAGTGTAAAGAGCTTCTTCAACAAGAAAGGCGTTCTGAGATGGTTCGTCTTCGGGCTTTTCGCCGTGATGTATCTGGCGTTGCTTGCAATTCCGTTCTTCACGACCTACCGCGCCACGGTTTCCGACGGCAAGGAGTTTGTGATGTCAACGGGAAACATCGTTGTTGAGGGTATCCTCGGGGCGATTCTGATTCTGGTGGTTGTTCTCGGAATCCGGAACCGCGCGAAAGTCAGCAAGGTAGCGGGCGAGTATGAGAGCGAGGTCAAGCGTGTGACGTGGCTGTCTTGGGCGGAAACCAAGAGAAGCACGATTGTCGTGCTGATTGCTCTGATTGTCTGCGCGTTGGTTATCTGCCTGCTTGATTTCGGACTCAGCGAGGGAATCAACGCCATCATCCGACTGTTCCAGTAAGACCATGAGTGACATCAATGAGATGAATGTAGGTCCGCGGTGGTATGTTGCGCACACCTATTCGGGCTACGAAAACAAAGTCAAAACCAGTTTGGAGAAAATCATCGAGAACAGAGGACTGGGAGACCAGATTTTCGACATCCGTATTCCGACCGAAACCGTAATCGAAAAGAACGGCGAGGTGGAAAAGGAAGTGGAAACCAAGATTTTCCCGTGCTACGTTTATATCAAGATGGTGATGAACGAAGAAAGTTGGCACGCGGTGCGGAATATCACCGGTGTAACGGGCTTCGTCGGTCCCGGCTCCAGACCGACCCCGCTGAGCGAGGACGAGGTTGCCGCGCTGTCGATTGAAAGCGCGCCGCAGGTCCGCGTATCTTATGCGGTGGGAGATTCCGTTTCGATTATCAGCGGGCTGTTTGAGGGATATACCGGTGTCGTGCAGTCGATTTCGGATGACCTCAAGAGCGTGACCGTTCTGGTTAAAAGAGGACATCGGGACATGCCCGTCGAGTTGGAGACAAGTGCTGTTAAACTCCTTGAGGCAAACAACTGACGTAACCGATTTTCGGTTACAAGTGGGAGGAAGCAAATTTTGCAGGCTTCCGCAGAAAACCACATTCGGAGGTAAAAAATACTATGGCAAAGAAGATTTTAGGTTATATCAAATTGCAACTTCCCGCCGGTAAAGCAACCCCGCAGCCGCCTGTCGGTCCTGCACTGGGTCAGTACGGCGTTGCAATTCCGGTTTTCACGAAAGATTTCAACGAGAGAACCAAGAACGACATCGGTCTGATTATTCCGGTCGTCATCACCGTTTATGCAGACCGTTCCTTTACGTTTATCACCAAGACCCCGCCCGCTCCGGTCCTGATTAAGAAGGCTGCCGGCATCGAGTCCGGTTCCGATAAGCCGAACAAGACCAAGGTTGCGAAACTGACCAAAGAGCAGGTCAGAAAGATTGCCGAGACCAAGATGCCCGACCTGAACGCGGCAACGATTGAGACGGCTATGAGCATGATTGCCGGAACCGCGCGCTCCATGGGCGTGACCGTTGAAGACTGAGGAGGGGCTGAAGAATGAACGGAAAGAAGTATGTTGACAGCGTAAAGTTGTACGAGAAATCCAAGCAGTACGATACCGCTGAGGCGATGGCGCTGGTCTGCCAGACCTCCAAGGCGAAGTTCGACGAAACCATTGAAGTCCACGTCCGTCTGGGCGTTGACTCCCGTCATGCAGACCAGCAGGTCCGCGGCGCGGTCGTGCTTCCGAACGGTACCGGTAAGAAAGTCAGGACCCTTGTCTTTACCAAGGGCGACAACGTTCAGAAAGCACTCGATGCGGGTGCCGATTACGTCGGCGGCGCAGAGTATGCGGAAAAGATTCAGAAAGAGAACTGGTTCGATTTCGATGTTGTCATCGCGTCTCCCGACATGATGTCCGTTATCGGTCGTCTCGGTAAGGTTCTCGGTCCGAAAGGCTTGATGCCGTCCCCCAAGGCAGGCACCGTTACGCCGGATGTTGCCAAAGCGGTCAACGAAGCGAAAGCCGGTAAGATTGAATACCGTCTGGACAAGACCAACATTATCCACTGCCCGATTGGCAAGGCATCGTTCGGCGCGGATAAGTTGAAAGAGAACTTTGATGCTCTGCTCGGCGCCATCATCAAGGCGAAGCCGGCGGCGGCAAAGGGTCAGTATATCAAGAGTTGCGTGATTGCCTCGACCATGGGTCCCGGCATCAAGATTAACCAAGCGAAACTCGGCTGATAACTCATAAGCAATACCCCCTCGGAGCGCGTCTCCGAGGGGGTATTGTTCTACAGGAACAACCGCGCAACTCCGGCGGTGCCTGTACAATTCCGAAAAAATCTTGACAAGCGCGCCGAAAGGGTGTATAATAAAATGGGATGATTTCGGATGTGGGAAAGGGGGCGCGGTATGACGGAATCAATCATTGCGACTGCAATTGCACAGGCGCGTGCGACGTTTGAAACAGCGCCCGACCGCATTCCGCTCCTCTGCGTTGTGGGACCCACGGCAAGCGGAAAGAGCCGCCTTGCGGTGGAGTTGGCGCAACGGATGGGCGGCGAGGTCGTGTCCTGCGACTCCATGCAGGTCTACCGCCGCATGGACATCGGGACCGCCAAGCCGACAAAGGAAGAAATGGGCGGTATTCCGCACCACATGATTGACATAGTGGACCCTGAGGTGCCGTATTCCTGCGCGGAGTACGTCACGGCGGCGCGCGAGGTGATTTCCGACATTTACGCGCGCGCAAAGCTGCCGATTCTTTGCGGCGGGACGGGGTTATATCTGGACAGGCTTCTGCGGGGCGGGAATGACGCGGGTGCGGCGGCGGACCCCGCGGTCCGTGCAGAATTGGAGGCATACCGCGCGGCGCACGGCAATGCGGCGCTTCACGCGCTGTTGGAGCAGGCGGACCCCGCGAGTGCGGCGGCAATCCACGCGAACAACGTCCCGCGCGTGATACGGGCGTTGGAAATTTTTCGCGTCACGGGGCGGACCAAGACCGAGGTGGACCGTGAGAATGCGTTATTTGACCCGACGTTCTGTCCGCACGTTGTGGGGCTTTCATGGGAGCGGGAGGAACTGAACCGCAGGATTGACGCGCGGGTGGACCAAATGCTTTCCGCAGGGTTACTTGACGAGACGCGGCGGCTTTTATCCGACGGCATCTTTGCGGTCAACGCGACCGCGGCGCAGGCGATTGGCTACAAGGAGTTATTATCTTACCTATGCGGCGAGGAATCGCTTGCCGAGGCGGTTTCCCGTCTCCGTCTCGCGACGCGCCACTACGCGAAGCGGCAGATGACGTGGTTCCGCGCGAAGGAGTATGTGAAGTGGGTGAAGTAAGACCTTGGGGCTTTGCCCCAAACCCCACTTGAAAACTTCTTAAAAGAAGTTTTCAAGACTTTCAAGAACTTTAACCAAGGGGGATTTTACCCCTATGTTTATGTGGTGTGAATTCTCTATGTAGCCATTTACAAACTGCGAATTCCGGCTGCTCCGAGCCAAATCCCGTCGAGCGGGATTTGTACGCTTGCGCTCTCTCCGCTACCGGATAGAAGCGGTAGGAAAGTTACTTTTGAATCGGGCGGAACGACCCGCGTGTCGTTCCGCCCCATACACCAACTAACCTGAACTATTTCTATCCGGTAGCGGAGCGAGCGGCGATAGCCGCTTTGCCAATCCCGCCGGACGGGATTGGACGCGGAGCAGCCGGAATTCGCAGAGCATAAACGGCTACACAAAAGCAGTACCACATAAATGTAGAAGTAAAATTCCCCTTGTGTGAAGTTCTTGAAAGTTCTTAGGAAACTTCTTTCAAGAAGTTTCCTAAGTGGGTTCGGGCAAAGCCCGAGGTCTTAGGGTTCGGGGCAGAGCCCCGAGGTCTTAAACCCACACGGAAAGGAGCGCATAAATGAATCAAATGCGGTACCTCAAAGAGCATGCGGGCAGAATCGGGTTGACCATCCTGCTGTTCTGCTTGATTGTTTATACGGTATACCACGCGGTCGGCGGGTCGGCGGGGAGCTTGCAAACAACGCCGGTCCGGCAGGTAACCGATACCGCACTGGTGACGGGCGAGGGCTGGCTGTTCCGCGACGAGACAATCCTGACCGTTTCGCAGAACGGGTTGGTCAATCCGTTGGCAACGAGCGGCACAAAGGTCGGGCGAAACACCAAACTGTTTGAGGTCTATCAGACGGGAGAGACGGACCTGACCGATGCGCAGACCCGTCTGGACGCGCTGAACCGACAGATTGCACTGTTGCAGGCAAGCCTGTTGCCCGAGGGGAGCAAACTGTCGGAGGCGGTAGGATACCGAGACGAGGCGATGAAAAAACTGTCGGATATTCGCGCGGAAATACGGTCGGGAAAATGGATTGGCGTCGGGGACGCGGAAGAAGAAATATTGGTGGCGCTGAGCCGTTACGGGTCCCTCCTGTCCTCGGAGGACGGCATCCGAACGGCACTGGAGCAACTGACCACCGAGCGGGACGGAATGCTGACAGGGGAGAAACAAACGGTCTCGAATGAAAACGCGTCCGGTTACTATTACGCCCGCGAGACAGTGGACGGTCTGGAGGAACGCTTCAGCGTAACGGCACTGGAAACCCTGACGGGAGAGACGTTCGCCGAACTGCAAAACGCCGAACCGGTTTCGGGGGACGTGCTTGCGGCGGGAAAAATCTGCTACGACTACAGGTGGTATCTCGCGCTGACCCTGCCTGCGGACGTGGGCGGCGCACTGGAGGTCGATACGACCTATACGGTGCGCTTCCCCGAGAACCGCGACCGCGAACTGACCCTGACCTGTACCGATTTGCGGGACGCGGGCGACGGAAACGGAACGGTGCTTGTCATTCTGCGCTCGGACGTGACGCCTGCGGATTTTTCCTTCCGTCGCTGCCAGACGGTGGAACTGACTACGGGGGAGAGCAGCGGACTCTACATCCCCGAACAGGCGGTGGTGACGCGCGACGGAATGACGGGCGTTTACGTCTTTAACAGCGGCACGGTGAACTTCCGGCGCATCGCAACGGCGGTGGCGCGTGATGGATATCTGCTGGCGGCGGGCGAGGACCCCGATCCAGAGAATGAGGTCCCGTATGTAAAACTGAACGACCTGATGGTGTTGTCGGGCAAAAATCTCTACGACGGAAAGGTGTACAGGCAATGAGAAGTGACATGACATATCTTGCGGACAATCTCGCGGCGGTGCGGGATGAGATTCGCACGGCGGAGGAACGCGCGGGCAGAGCGGGAAAGACCACGCTGATTGCGGCGGTCAAATATACCGATGCGGCACACATTGCGGAGTTGGTCCGGCTCGGTGTGTGTGACCTCGGGGAAAACCGCGTGCAGCAGTTGACCGAACACGCGCGCGAGTTGGATGAAATGGGTGTGGACGGTGTGCGGTTCCATTTCATTGGGACGTTGCAAAAAAACAAGGTCAAATACCTTGCCGACCGCGTTGTGATGATTCACTCGGTGGACTCGCTTCCGCTTGCGGAGGAGATTGAGCGGCAGATGGCGAAACGCGGAAAAAAGATGGACATACTGGTCGAAATCAACAGCGGAAACGAGGAGAGCAAGAGCGGCGTTGCACCGTCCGATGCGGCGGCGCTTTGCGCGGAAATCGCCCGTTTGCCGCATCTGAATCTGCGCGGATTCATGACGATGGCGCCGAAATGCGAAAAAAATGAGGATTATCACAAATATTTTCGGGAAACTTACAAAATAGGTCTTGACATTTGGACAAAAACACTGCATAATATAGGTAGCCCGATTTTTTCGATGGGAATGTCGGCAAGTTTTCCGGTTGCAATTGAGGAGGGTGCGGACTTCGTGCGCGTCGGTCGCAGACTGGTTGCCCCCTCGGAAGAATAAATGACAAAAACGAATCCACGGAATGGGAGGAACATCAAATGAACCTTTTGAAGAAATTTATCAGAGACAACAACGCGGTCGAGGACGAGGATGACGAGTTCAACGACCTGTACGTTGACGAGGACCTGCAATCCGATATGTCCGCGGCGGAGGAGCGCCCTGCGCCCGCTATGGGAGCCGCTACGGCGCCGCGTGCGCCCGAGCCGGCGTCGCCCGAAAAGGTGGCGCTGAAACTGATGCAACCCAAGAGCCACGCAGAGGCAACCAAGATTGCGGACAAACTCAAGGAGGGGTGCATCGTCCTGCTTGACATCAGCCGACTGGAGAAGGAGCCGGCGCACCGCTTGGTCAACTTCCTCGCGGGCGTGGTCTATGTGCTCGGCGGCGAAATGATTAAGACCAACAAGAACACCATTGTGGTGTCGCCCTCGGGTGTTGACATCACGGGACTTGCGCAGGATATGGCGGCTGAGGAAGCGCCGGCACCCGCGCCTGTTCGCAGAGAGGCACCGAGACGCGCGCCCCGTCCCGAGCCGGTCCGGTCGGAAGAGGGCGAGTACGGCGAGATTGAGGACGTGGAAGAACAGTAATTGCCCGAGCGGGAAAGAGGTCTTGCTCTTTTCCTGAAAGGATAGAATGGAATTAGCGATTTATATCATGCGGCAGACGCTTCTGCTTCTGATAGACGTGGTGGACGTTGCATTTCTGCTTCGCGCGATTTTTTCGTGGTTTGACCCCGAGCGGTCGGGGCGGTTTTCAACGTTCCTGTTTCTGGTGACCGAGCCGATGATTCTGCCGGTGCGTGCGCTGTGCTATAAGAAAAACTGGTTTCAGTCCACGCCGCTGGATGTTCCGTTTCTGATTACCATCCTGCTTTTGAGTCTGTTACAGACCATCATTCGGATTCTGTGATGGCGGGGCAGGACAGAGGCGCGGCGGCGTCCGCCGCATTGCTTGAAGCACGATTTGAGGACATGATTCGCCCCGCCGAACGCGGGGAAACAGCGCTCAGTCCCTTTCTCACTCCTGCGGAGTGTGCGGTGGCGGAGCGCTTTTTCGCGTTGCGCGGCATGAGCGGGCAGGTGCGGCTGTGGGGCGGTTACGCGGGGGCGGAGCGGAAACGGCTGTATCTGCTGCCCGAGTATCTGCTGTCGCTTCCGGACCTGCTTCCGCCGCAGGGGACCGACCCCGCAGAAACGCTCGGGGATGACGCTCTGACGGGCGCGGTGTCTGCGGTTCGGATTACGGGGAGCGGATTTCGGGAGTTGTCGCACCGCGACTATCTCGGGTCCCTGTTGGGACTTGGGCTGGAACGCGATGCGCTCGGCGACATTGCGGTGCAGGGACCGCACGAGGCGGTGGTGTTCTGCACGGCGCGCATACGGGATTTTCTGCTCGGCACGCTTGAGCGGATTGCGAACGACAAGGTGCGGTGTCGGGTACAGGCGCCGGATGACCCGTTTACGGACGGCAGGCGGACGGTTCCCCTGACCGACACGGTTGCGTCGGCGCGGTTGGATTGTGTGGTGGCGGCGCTGATGGGAAAGTCACGTGAGGCGGCGCGCGAGGCAATCGAGGGCGGTTTGGTGGAGGTGGACTATTTGCCTGCCGTGCGGGCGGACCGACCGTTGGAACCGCCGCTTTGTCTCTCGGTGCGGGGTGTCGGAAAGTTTCGGTTGCTCCCGTTTGAGGGGGAGACGCGCAAGGGGCGGCTTCGTCTGCGCGCCGAGCGCTTCGTTTGACCTCGTCGCGAATGAAATTTTACAAAAAACGGCAGAAAACCTATTGACTTTTTGACGCTTTTCCTGTATAATAAAAAGAGAGTGCGGAGGATGGCTCCGCGGAAAATGGGAAAGGAATGGAATCAAGAGAATCATGAAATTCATCAAACTTCTGGCGGCGGGGCTTGCCGCGTGCAGTCTTTTGACTTTTGCCGCGTGCAAATCCGACGGTTCTTCAACCAATCTGGACGATTATCGGCGTGAGGACGAGGTCGGGCTGACCTCCTACACGACCAAGGATGGCGGAAAGTTGACCTTTGAATCCATCGACAGCGAATCGGTTCGGGTTATCGCTTACACCGGTTCCAAGTTGCCGCACGAAGTGGAGGTTCCCGCAACGGTTCCGACCACGCAGGACGGAAGCACGACCAAAAAGGTGACCCGCATTGAGAATATGGCGTTTTACTCGCTCTCCAACGTCAGTTCGGTGAAGTTGCCGGAGGGGTTGGAGGAGATTGGTGTGTTTGCGTTTGCCGAGTGCGTGCAGTTGAAAACGGTTACGTTCCCCTCAACGCTGAAGAGTGTCGAAAAGGGTGCGTTTTACGGTTGTGGGGCGCTTGAAAGTGTGGATGCGATTGCGGATACGCAACTGGTCGAGATTCCCGACTGGTGTTTCTGGGGTTGCACGTCGCTGACGAAGTTGACGGTTCCCGCGCGCATCAAGACGCTCGGAAAGGCGGCGTTCTTCGATTGCGCGGGTTTGACTGAGGTTACGCTTGCAGAGGGTGTTGAGACTTTGGGTGAACAGTGCTTCATGAATGCGTCGTCTTTGGAGAAGTTGATGCTTCCGTCCACTTTGACGAACACCGACCCGAAAGTCGACTTTGTGTTTTTCGGTGCCGACAAGTTGGCTGCCGAGAACATTCAGGCGACCGGTGCGGCGGCGGAGTACGCGAAGAAGCTGTTGGCGGAGTGATGGGAAGACCTTGGGACTCTGTCCCAAACCCTGCTTAGGAAACTTCTTAAAAGAAGTTTCCTAAGAACTTTCAAGAACTTT
>CAZVYZ010000057.1:0-9420 GCA_964630695.1 uncultured Ruminococcus sp. | reverse complement strand
CGGACGCCCATCGTGCGCCCGTTCGCTTTGCGCCGATAAACGATTATAATTTACCCTTTTTCCCGATACATTATACATAAATATAAAATTCGCAAATTGCAATAGCAAGTTGCGAATTTCATTTTTTTATAAATTCCCCACGAATAATTAACTAAATGCAGCTGTTAAATTCAAAGATTTTGTCCGATGACTAAAATACAAGATATGGTAACAAAAAAGCACAAGATACGCAATATCTTGTGCTTTTTGTCTGTTGTAGCTTTTTCGTACTACAAAGATGGCGCACCATGGCGGACTCGAACCGTCGACACCTAGCGTCGGAGGCTAGTGCTCTATCCATCTGAGCTAATGGTGCGTATCTCTTGCCGAACGCTCTTATTATAGCACATTTCCGAACGGATTGCAAGCGTTTTTTCTGATTTTTTCGTCTTTTTCTCAAAAAATTAGGACTGCCATCCCCCCCGCTTCCGCACTGCGGCGGAATCGTGGGGCGGTTTGTCGGAAGTTGCCGTCTTTTTTTGAATTTTCTTTGTATAAAAAGTCGCTTGACATTACGCCGCAAACGCGATATAATAGAGCGGTTGAAAAATGCTTTTCCGTGTTCTTTCCGACAATAAAAAAGGCAGGTAAAATATTATGGAAGAATTCAATATTCTGTTCAGTCTGGCGCTCGGGCTGGTTGCGGGCTTGTTTATGTCCCGTCTGATGAAGCCGCTCGGGCTTCCTGCGGTCACCTCCTATCTGATTGCGGGCATTCTGATTGGTCCGTTCGTTCTCGGTCGGCTCGGCGTCACGGGGCTGTTTTCAAGCCTTGAGGAACTTTCCACGATGGGCAGTCTCGTGCAGGACGTTGCGCTCGGCTTCATTGCGTTTGCAATCGGAAACGAATTCAAACTCTCCGATTTGAAGCACACGGGCAGGCAGGCGGCTGTGGTCGGCGTGGTGCAGGCTGTGGCTGCGATGATTGTGGTGGACGCGGTTCTGATTGGATTGCATTTCGCGCTCGGGCAGGAGGTTCTGCCGCTGTCGGTTGCCATTACGCTCGGTGCGACCGCGACGGCAACGGCTCCCGCGGCGACCCTGATGGTGGTTCGGCAATACAAGGCGAAAGGCCCCCTGACCGACATTCTTCTGCCGGTTGTGGCTCTGGATGATGCGGTGGGCTTGATTTGCTTTTCGGTATCCATCGGCGTTGCGCGCGCGGTTGAGGGCGGCGCGGTGAGTCTCATTTCGATTCTGGTGAATCCGCTTCTGGAGGTTTTCCTCTCGCTCCTGCTCGGCACGTTGGCGGGTGTGATTTTCACGGCTGTGGAGAGTCTGTTCAAGTCGAACAGCAAGCGGCTCTGTCTCTCCATCACCTTTGTGCTTCTGACCATCGCGCTCTCGCAATTGGAGTACACGTTTGATTCGGGTCTTAAAATCTCGTTCTCGTCGCTTCTGGTCTGCATGATGCTCGGAACCATCTTTTGCAACCGCTGCAAGTCTGCGGACGAATTGATGGGCAAAACCGACAAGTGGACGATGCCGCTTTACGTTCTGTTCTTCGTTATCAGCGGTGCGGAATTGGATTTCACGGTATTCTCAAGCATTGCGGTCATCGGTGTGGGGTTGGCGTATGTGGTATTCCGTTCTTTCGGCAAGTACATCGGTACGCGCTTCAGCGCGGAAGCGACGCACTGCCCGCCGTCGGTTGTGAAGTATCTGGGGATTACGCTTCTTCCGCAGGCTGGGGTTTCGATTGGAATGTCGATTACTGCCGCCGCGGCGCTTCAGCACGGCTCCCTTGTTCGAAACATCGTTCTCTTTGCGGTTCTGATTTACGAGTTGGTCGGACCGTCTCTGACGAAGTGGGCTTTGATTAAAGCGGGTGACGTCACGCCGAAGCCTGCCGAACACAAACCCACTGTTGCCGAAATGTTCGCCGATGATGTGGATGAGGATGATACGAAATAAAAGGAAAGACCTTGGAGGGGGAGAGGGGTCCTCTTGAAAGAGGGACCCTCTCCCCCTCCAAACCTCCCTCTCACCCCGAGAACTTCCCCCACGACCCCGCCATTTTCAAAGCAGAAATTTGATTTGCTTTGTATGGTGGCGGGGTCGTGGGGGAAGTTTTTGTCGTTTGGGGAGGTACGGATTTGTTACAGAGTGCGGCTATCGCGCTCGTTTGGTGGGGGATGAAATGATGGATTCGCCCTCATCAACTAACCTGAACTCTTTCTATCCGGTAGCAGGAGCAGCCGGAATGCGTAGAGCATAAACGGCTACAGAAAAATCTGCACCACAAAAATATAGGGGTAAAATCCCCCTCGATTAAAGTTCTTGAAAGTCTTGAAATTGGATTGCAAGCAATCCAATTTTAACTTCATTTCAAGAAGTTTTCAAGCAGGGTTCGGGGCGGTGCCCCGAGACCTTTTCCACTTCTATCCGGTAGCAGGAGCAGCCGGAATGCGTAGAGCGTATATGGCTACAGAAGAAACAGAACCACAAAAAGAAAAGGGGAAAATCCCCCTTGGTTAAAATTCTTGAAATTCTTAAAAACTTCTTTTAAGAAGTTTTTAAGTAGGGTTTGGGGCAACGCCCCAAGGTCTTACTATTTCTATCCGGTAGCGGAGAGAGGCGATAAGCCGCCCAAATCCCGCTGGACGGGATTTGGCTCGGAGCAGCCGGAATTCGTAGAGCGTAAACGGCTACAGAAAAAACAGTACCACAAAAAGAAAGGGGGAAAATCCCCCTTAGTTAAAGTTCTTGAAATTCTTAAAAACTTCTTTTAAGAAGTTTTTAAGTAGGGTTTGGGGCAACGCCCCAAGGTCTTACTATTTCTATCCGGTAGCGGAGAGAGGCGATAAGCCGCCCAAATCCCGCTGGACGGGATTTGGCTCGGAGCAGCCGGAATTCGTAGAGCGTAAACGGCTACAGAAAAAACAGTACCACAAAAAGAAAGGGGGAAAATCCCCCTTAGTTAAAGTTCTTGAAATTCTTAAAAACTTCTTTCAAGAAGTTTTTAAGTGGGTTCGGGCAAAGCCCGAGGTCTTACGAGGTCTTACGAGCCCTTAACCCCTCACCCCACGTTGGTAACCCTCGTTTCGGCAACGACAACCGTAATCGTCAGAGACTGCCCCTTGCGCCAAATTGTCAAAATCAACTCGTCGCCCGCCTTGACCTTTGCCATTGCGCGTTTCAAACCGCTCACGTCGGAGATGTCGGCACCGTTTATCGCCGTGATAACGTCGTTCGCCTGCACGCCCGCAGTTTCGGCGGGTCCACCCTTGGTAACCGCCGTAACCCAAGCGCCCCTGATACCCAACTGCTGCGAATCCTTGCTTACATTCGTCACGGTAACGCCGATGGCAGGCTTCGTGTAGTAGCCTTTCTCCACGATGCTCTCCACGATGGAACGAACACTGTCAATCGGGATTGCAAACGCAATGTTGTCAATCGAGGCGCCCGAGGAGGAACTGCCCGAATACTTCGCATTGGTAATGCCGATTACCTCACCGTAAAGATTGAACAGCGCGCCGCCCGAGTTGCCCGAGTTGATGGCGCAGTCGGTCTGGAGCAGGTCCATCACCGACCCGCCCGAGAAAGTCACCTCGCGGTCCAGCGCGCTGACCACCCCCGTCGTCAGGGAAAACGTCAACTCCCCGAGCGGGTTTCCGATGGCAAGCACCGTGTCGCCCACGTTCAGTTTTTCCGAAGAACCGAGCACCACGGGAGACAGCCCCGTCGCGTCAATCTTCAGAACCGCCAAGTCGTTGCTCTCATCGTAGCCGACAATCTTAGCACTGTAGGACGCGCCGTTGTAGGTACTCACCGTCACGCTGTCCGCACTCTGAATCACGTGATAATTCGTGACGATATAACCGTCCGCCGTGAGAATAAATCCCGAGCCGGACGCCGCCGAAGTGGTCTGCTGTCCCCACAGATTGGTGCTTGTGATTGAGGTCTGAATTCCGACCGTCGAATTCACGTTTTTCGCGTAAACTTCGGCGGCACTCATCAACTTGCCCGTTTCGATTTCGTTGATGTTGATGGTCACGTTGTCGCGCTTGCCCTGCTGAATCGTGGTTGTTTGGGAGGTGCCGCCCGCGCCGACAGTTGTCGTGTTGCGCGTCAGAAGCCACACCGTCCCGCCGCCGAGCGCACCGCCGAGCAACGCAAAGCAAAGCGCCAGAGCGACAATCCACGCGCCGCCGCGCCGTGATTTCTTTTTCGGTTCCTGCGGCACCTGCGGAGCCGTGTACTGATATCCTGTGTAATTGTTCGAGCCGTTTCCGTCCATTGTAAAACCCTCCTTTTCGGTTGTCCGTGATTTTATTGTAACCCTTTTTGTTTAAGACCAACACAGTTTTTTGCGAATTCTATGTGAAAAATATTGAAAAAAACTGTCACATTTTCAGCCCTCGGTGAAGTCTTAAGCGCCGCTTAAGGGACCGTCGGGCGCGGCGGCAAAAAGACCGCTCCCACGTTGCCTGCCACAAAAAAGGAGGAGCCGCAAGGCTCCTTCGAAAAAGCGTCATTGCTTTTGATTCAGCAGGCGCTTGTATTCTTCAAACACACGGGTAATCATTGTGCAGTTGCGCTCCACCACCAAACGTCCGTCACCTTCAAATTCTTTCATCCGAAACACAACCGCCTCGTCTACGTCAGACTGCTTTTCAATCAATCGTGGCTTCAAAATGGCATACAGTCCATCCCCATATGTCATAACCGCAACTTGGTCCCACAAGGTTCCGATACCAAAGTCATCAAACAGCATTACGGGTTCCTCATTTTGGGGGTCCGCAAGCGTACCGAGAAGGGAATCATGAAACCACGGATAAGTCCTGTATACAGGCAGTTTCAATAGTGCAGCCGGCATCAGTTTTCGCAACGGGTCTTGCTTTTCGTATAGATTCACCAGTCGCTTCACGATAGGCGACTCAGCGTCGGCATTCAGTAATTCATATTGCTTCATCAATCAATCCTCCGTCATCCCAAAACAAAAAGTGCGCCAGCCGAAGCCGACGCACGAAAAACGCGCGACTCCGGTTGTCGCCAAACAAACTTTATACAGTTCTTGCACAGTCTCTGCACAGAAAACTATAAATGGAATCCGCGTTTTTACCTTTTCCATTGTTTTCCATGCAAAAGACAAATATGCACTAAAAAGGGATATAACTATCCCGTTCCCATGCAACACTGTATGAAGTTTGTTTGGCAATTATCAGTATAGCACATTTTTCTCATTTTGTCAATATTGATTCAAAAAAGTATAGCCGCAACGCTGTCTATTTCCGAAAAAATTTCCGTCGACGGCTTCCCGACGGCGTTTTTTGTTTTGAAAACGTCTCTCGGGATTCAGTCCCGCAGAAAACCTTGACGGGCGGGGGACCCTCTTCCGAGAAAGTCCCCCGCCCGTCCTCGCATTCCCTTACAGTTCTGCGAAAATGCGGGTTCCGCGGTGTCTCAACCAATAGCACATTCCGATGCAGGTGCCGAGAAGCAGAGCCAGATAGATTCCGAGGCATGCGTCAACGCCCAGAATCCCGCCAAGCGGGAGGTAGAGCGCCAGCGGCAGAAGCCCGATGAGCCAGCCGCCGAACAGCGCCACGAATACGCTCATACTTTGCTTGATGGGGTATATCTCATTGGACCAGTTCAGCACCGGTCGCAGCAGGTTCAGCGTCAGTCCGAACAGCGCCTGAAACAGCACCATGACCTGCGGAAGTACGATTGTGAGAACCGCAGTCAACGGGGACGGGCGAAGAAGAACGATTCCCGCAACCGAGCAAAGCAGAACGAGCGGCGCGCTCAGAATCACCTGAACGGACAACTTTGCGCGCAAAACCTGCCACGGCGTAACGGGGAGCGACTGCGCAAGCCAGAGGCTCTTTCCCTCCAACGATACCGACAGCGCGGTGATGTCGATTGTCCCGATGATAAAGCCCAGCATGACACAGAGGAACAGCGGCATCCCGTCAATCAAGCCCGACAGCCCCTCTGCCTCCAGAACTGCAATCACGCTCCCGCCTTTGACAAGCAGAAGCACCACCGCCACCAAGAGGAACAGAAGTCCCAGACCGCAGTTGAGCATATACGCGGGGCTTTTCGTAAAGCGTGCGAATTCCTTTCCGAGCAGAGCGGAGGAAGCGCTCCGCACCGTTGCCGCTTTTTCCCGATAAACCGCTTTCGCCGTATTACCCGTGGAGGTCGCAATCCGCAGGAAACTGCGCGACATCAGCCACCAGAGCAGTGCCGTGAGTATGGCAACCGCGACAATCCAGACGACCATCGCAAACGGGTCTCCCGTTCCGACTTTTCCGAGCAGATAAAGCGGGTAAGCCGCATTACGGAATTTCTCGCCCCATGCCTCGGCGTTGGAAACCAGTGCCGTGATTGCGCCCTGCGCCTTGAAGTAAATGAAATAGTAGGCGGCAAGAAAAATCAGAGACACCAACACCGTGATAAAACTTTTGTTTTTCAGTTTGAGGCTGATTTTCGCCACCACCCACCCGAGCAGGCAGGAAAGCAGCAGGACCACCATCGAAATCAGCAGAATCAGGAGCAGAATGCCCACAACCGTCAGCGCCGTGACGGGTGCGAAGATCAGGTAGATCACCGCTGCGGGAAGCAGGACGATGCCCGAATAGAGCAGCCCCATCAGGTACACGCCGAGAAGCCGCGCGACCATGATGTCCCGCACGCGAATCGGCATGGAGAGGAGCAAGTCGTTATCCTTTGCAAGATACAGCCCCGAATAGGTGTTGAACACGCTGCCGAAGGTCCCCAGCGCCACGGCGATGAGGGAAAGCAGGGTGAAATAGAGCCAGTCAAGCCCGGCTGCAACCAAGGGGCGGCAGAGGCTGAATGCAAGCGTGCCGAACAGTCCGCCGCAGATAACCAACATCAGAAACGCATAAAGGATGAAAAAACCGACGGTGGAACCGACCGAGCGCCGCTTGTTGGTCTTGGCATTGTAGAAATAGGAGCGAAAGATTTCCGCCAATTGCTTTTTCAGGAGTACCTTCAGCATCACTGTTTCTCCTCCAACTCCAGAAAGACCTCCTCAAGACTGTCGTCTCCCTTGACCTCCTCCATGGTGCCGGAGCGGATGAGTTTTCCGCCTTTGATAATCGCCACCTTGTCGCAGAGTTTTTCCGCGACCTCCAGAACGTGGGTGGAGAAGAAGATTGCGCCGCCTGCATCGCAGAATTCTCGCATCATCCCTTTGAGCAGATGCGACGCTTTGGGGTCCAATCCCACAAACGGCTCATCCATGATAATCAGCCGCGGCGCGTGAAGCCAGCCTGCGATGATGGCAAGTTTCTGTTTCATGCCGTGCGAATAGGCGGCGATGGGTTGGGCAAGGTCGGCGGTCAGTTCAAACAAATCACCGTATTTGCGAATCCGCTCCTCACGGTCCGCGGCGCTCACGCCGAAAATGTCCGCGATGAAATTCAGGTACCTGATACCCGTCATGAACTCGTAAAGGTCGGGATTGTCGGGGATATAGGCAATCTTCCGCTTGCACGCCACGGGATTTTCGCGCAGGGACAATCCATCCACCGTGATTTCCCCCTCGTCGGGATTCAGGATTCCGACCACGGCACGCAGGGTTGTGGTCTTTCCCGCGCCGTTGTGCCCGATAAAGCCGTAAATTTCCCCGGGGGCGATGTGCAGGGAGAGGTTATCGACCGCCCGCTTCTCGCCGTAGGTTTTTGTCAGATTCCGGATGTTGAGCATTTTTGTTCCTTTCCGCTTGCGCGTTCTGAAATATTTGTTTTGAAACATACGATTTATTATAGCACGCCACATTCGCTTTGTCAAGTTTTTTCTCGAAAAAAGCAGATGCGGACCGACTTTTTTCACGGAAGCCCTTGCAATCCGCGTGCGGGTTTGCTATAATAAAGAGGAATACACTCCGAAAAGAGGGAACCTTTGCCATGAGCGAAAAACTGTCCACCCAACCCTACAAGGGTACAAGAGATTTCTACCCGCAGGAAATGAGACTGCGGAACCGCTTCTTCGGCGTGATACGCCGCGTACTGGAAACCGCCGCATTTGAAGAATACAACGGCCCGATGTTGGAGTCCCTCGACCTCTACGCCGCAAAAAGCGGCGAGGAGATTGCGACCAAGCAGACCTACAATTTCGTGGACCGCGGCGAGCGCCGTCTGGCGCTCCGCCCCGAAATGACCCCCACCGTTGCGCGGATGGTGGCAGCGAAAATGAACGAGTTGGTCTTCCCGCTGAAATGGTTCTCCATTCCGAATATGTACCGCTACGAAGCACCTCAGCGCGGCAGACTGCGCGAGTTCTGGCAGTTGAACGTCGACATTTTCGGTTGCGACGGCTACGAGGCGGATTTGGACTGCATTTCCTCCGCCATTGAAATCATGCGGGCTTTCGGTGCGGACGAGACGATGTTCACGGTCCACATCAACAACCGCCGTTTCTTCAACGACGTGATCGCGGCAATTGCGGGGACCGACGGTGACGGCGCAAAGCAGGTGTCCAAAGTAATCGACCGCAAGAACAAGGTGCCGCGCGAAGTTTACGAGCGGGACCTCACGGCGCTCGGGCTGACGACGGAACAAATCGCCAAAATCGACGCGCTCTACACGATGTCGGTAGAGGAAGCGACGGCTCTCTGCCCCGATTCGGTTGGGTCCTCGGAACTGTTGCAACTGTTCGGTATGCTGAAAAAGGCGGGGCTTGACCGTTTCTGCGTATTTGATTTCGGCATCATCCGCGGTTTGGACTACTACACGGGGACGGTATTTGAAGTGTTCGACAACGCGCCCGAAAACAACCGCGCGATGTTCGGCGGCGGGCGCTACGACAATCTGGTCGGTCTGTTCGTCAAAAATGCGAAAATTTCAGGCGTCGGATACGGCATGGGCGATGTCACGCTTGAAAACTTCCTCGTCACGCACAACCTGATGCCGGACCCCTCCGTTGACGCAGTAAAAGTTCTGGTCACGCGTTTTGATGACGTTCCTTACGAGGTTTACCTTTCATTGGTTTCCGACCTGCACTGTGCGGGTGTTCCCGCGACGCTGTTTCTCGGTTCGAAAAAGTACGGCAAGCAATTGGAATATGCCATCAAGGGCGGTTTCACGCACGTCATCACGATGGGCGGGGACGAGTTATCCCGCGGCGTTCTGCATCTGAAAAATCTTGCTACGCGCGAGGAAATCGAACTCCCTGCCACGGCGGAGGCAGTTGCGGAGAGGGTGTAAGGAAAGACCCTGGGGGAGGGGAAGTTTGGTTGTTTTGGGAGGTATGGATTCGTTGCAGAGTGCGGCTATCGCGCGTCTTTGGTGGGTGGAAAATTGTTTCGGATGTTGACTGTTATGTGGGTGCCGAGATTCCGCCTGCTGGCGCCCCTGCGGGGTTCGACTCCGCGGCAATTGTTAATTTTAGCGTTCACCCTCGCGC
>CAZVYZ010000056.1:0-9643 GCA_964630695.1 uncultured Ruminococcus sp. | reverse complement strand
CCATATCTTCGCCGTGAGAGGGCGACGTCTTGACCGTTTGACTAAGGGGCCAACTTTTGCTGACTTAGTTATTATAGCACAACTTCCTCCAAAATGCAAGAGGTTTTTGAAAAAAAGTTTGGGAAAACAAAAGATTTTTTCAAACGTCCCCGAAACCAAGCGAAAAAGGGGAGATTTTGTCCCGCTCCGACCGTGCGAATCTTTCTGTGAAATGGGGGATTTTGTCTTTTTCCACACCGCTCCACGCCCCATCTCCTTGTTTTATCCGATGAAAGAACATAAAAAAGCAAAAAAATCTTGACTTTGGGCGAAAAATATGCTACAATAATCTGTATGCTGTGTCCGGCGCCGCCGGAAAGTTTTTGATTACGATAGAAAGAAGGACTTCTGTATGTACCACATTCTTTACAACCCGCTGTCGGGTAGCGGAAAGGGCTATGACCGCGTCCAGAGCCTGCGGGAGTTGCTCCGTGACAAGGAACTGAATTTCTGCGACATCCGTGAGGTGAAGGACTACTCGGAATTTTTCTCGGGTATCGGCGCGGAGGATGCTCTGGTCATTGCGGGCGGCGATGGGACGCTGAACAAGTTTATCAACTTTACCGACGGTCTGACCTATCCTGCCAACCTCTATTATTATGCGATGGGGAGCGGGAATGACTTCCGTCAGGATGTCGCTCCCGGGGAGAATGGTCTGATTCCGCTTGCGGAATATCTGAAAGATTTACCGATTGTCACGGTCAACGGCAAAAGTTACCGCTTCCTCAACGGCATCGGCTACGGAATCGACGGCTACTGCTGTGAGGTCGGCGACCAACTTGCGAAAAAGTCCGATAAGCCGATTAACTATGCGGGTATTGCCATCAAGGGGCTTCTGTTCCACTATAAGCCCACAAAAGCGACCGTCACGGTGGACGGCGAAACCAAGACGTTCCATAAAGTCTGGCTGGCTCCGACCATGAACGGGCGTTACTACGGCGGCGGCATGAACATCGCGCCCGCGCAGGACCGTCTCAACAAGGAAAGAACGGTTTCGACCGTGGTGCTGTACAACTCCGGAAAACTCAAGACGTTGGTTGTATTTCCGTCGATTTTCAAAGGCGAACACGTTAAGCATACCGAGATGGTTTCGGTGATGACGGGACACGAAATGACGGTGCAGTTCGACCGCCCCGTGGCACTCCAGATTGACGGCGAATTGGTGCTGAACGTGACCGAGTATACGGTCCGCAGCGCGGCAAAACCGGTGACGGAAGCGGAGCCGAAGTCGGAGACGGTCCCTACGGAGGCATAAAATGCTGAACCTGATTCTGTTGCTCCTGTCTTTCGGCGTGTCCGTCGGACTGGTGGTCGGGATTCCGTCGCTTTCGGCGTGGTGGCTGTTCGGCATGATTCCGCTCGGATACATCCTTGCAACGGCGCTTTACTTCATTCTCCTGTTTGCAACGGTCCCGTTCCTACCGCGCGGCAGAGAGGGGGAGCGGTCAAGCCGCTTTTGTCGGTTCATTATCTGGCTGTCTTCGGATTGGCTGATGGTCCTGATGCGCATCCGCGTTCGGGTGACGGGGCTGAAACTGCCCGATGAGCCGATGGTCCTTGTCAGCAATCACCGTTCGGATTTTGACCCGATGGTGGTTCTGCAAAAGACACGTCGACGGAATCTGATTTACATCTCAAAAGAATCGAATTTCAAGTTTCCGTTGGTCGGTCCCTACCTGCACGGTGCGGGCTACTATGCCATTGACCGTGACAATGCCATGCGTGCCCTGCGGACGCTGAAAAGCGCGGCGGAGCGCATGAAAAACGAGGGTCTGGACATCGGGATTTATCCCGAGGGGACGCGAAGTAAAACGGGGGAACTGCTGGAATTCAAGACGGGCGCGTTTTACCTTGCGAAAAAAGCGAATGCTCCCGTTGTGGTCATGACAACCGAGGGAACCGAGATTATTTCCCAAAACTTCCCGCGGAAAGGCACGAACGTGCATCTCCATGTGGCGGAGATTATCAGCCGCGAGGAGGTCGCCGCCATGACGACCGAGGCGCTCGCCGCGCGTGTGCGGAACACCATTGCGGAGAATTTGTCACAAAAGCGTTGACAAATCGCGTACTATATGGTATAATAGAATCGTAAAGAACTGACAGCAGAGAGCCGAGGGGCAAACCTCGGCTCTCTGTATGCGGAAGGAGAAATTAAAATGAAAACAGATATTCTGATTGTCGGCGCAGGTCCGGCGGGAATTTTTACGGCAATCGAGATGCTCCGGCACGGTTGCAGGCAGAAGATTGTCATTGTGGAAAAGGGGAGAGCGGTGGAGAACCGTTCCTGCCCGAAAGCGAAAACGGGGCATTGCATGAACTGCAAGCCGTATTGCCACATCACAACCGGTTTCTCGGGAGCGGGCGCGTTTTCGGACGGGAAACTGTCGCTTTCCTGCGATGTCGGAGGTGACCTGCCGCAACTTCTGGGGGTGGACTCGGTCCAGTCGGTCATCGACTATACCGACAAAATCTATCTGGAGTTTGGGGCAGATACCCACGTGGAGGGCGCGGAAATTACCGACGAGGTCAAGGAAATCCGCAAGCGGGCAATCCGCGCGGGACTGCGGTTGGTCGATTGTCCGATTCGCCACCTCGGAACCGAGAAAGCGCACAGACTCTATTGGGACATTGAAAACTATCTGCGCGATGCGGGCGTGGAACTGTACTTCGGCTATGAGTGCAACAACCTGATTCTTGACGGCGACAAATGCCTCGGCGTGACGGTCAACCACGGCGGCGTGACCGAGGAAATCTACGCGGCGCATACCGTCATCGCAACGGGACGGCGCGGCGCGGATTGGTTGGAGCGGCTCTGCGGCGAACATAACATCGCGCACCTGCCGGGGACGGTTGACATCGGCGTGCGGGTTGAGGTCCGCAACGAGGTTATGGAGTGGGTCAACCGCGTGCTGTACGAATCGAAGTTGATTGGGTATCCGGCACCGTTCAAGAACAAGGTGCGGACGTTCTGCCAGAACCCGGGCGGCTTTGTCAGTCAGGAAAACTATGACAATGACCTCGCGGTGGTCAACGGACACAGTTTCAAAGAAAAGAAATCCGACAATACCAACGTTGCGATTCTCTGCTCGCATAACTTCTCGGTGCCGTTCAATCAGCCGATTGAATACGCGCAGAAAGTCGGGGAGTTGACCAATATGCTCGGCGCGGGACACATTCTGGTCCAGCGGTTCGGCGACATTCTCGACGGAAAGCGGACATGGGAAAAGGAACTGGCGCAGTCGAACGTCCGCCCGACGCTTCAGGACGCGGTGGCAGGGGACATCACCGCCGCCATGCCGTACAGAGCCATGACCAATATCATCAATTTCATTCAGGCGGTCGACCAGGTTGTTCCCGGGTTTGCGGCGCATGAAACACTCCTGTATTCGCCCGAACTGAAATTCTACAGCAACCGCGTGAAGATGGACGAGCGGCTGAATACGAACGTCAAGGGACTGCATTGTCTCGGGGACTCCAGCGGATGGACCAGAGGACTGATGATGGCATCGGCGATGGGCGTGTTCATGGGCAGAATCCTTGCGGAAGAGGCGCAGGGCGCAGTCTGAGGCGACTACTGACGGCGCAAAAAACAGAAAATTCTTCGGATTGCGGGACTTTTTTCAAAAAAGGTCTTGCAATCCGAGGAGAAATGTGGTATACTATTTCTGTTCGGACAATGGTCCGAGCAAAACGGAGAGATATCGAAGTGGTTATAACGGCCCTGACTCGAAATCAGGTGTACAGAAATGTACCGAGGGTTCGAATCCCTCTCTCTCCGCCAATCATCCGGAGACAGGTTTCTCCGGATTTTTTGTTTGATTCAGGGGGGCATGCAGATAATGTATCAATCCAAAGAAGCGTATAGTTTGGATTTCTCGGGAATCAACCATATCAGCGACATTCATCGGATTATCAAGGATGCGTTTGACTTTCCCGGCTATTACGGCATGAATTGGGATGCCTGTTGGGACTGTTCAAAGACTTGAAGCATTATGATGACGATTGCAAGGATCAGATCAGGATTGAAATCGTCATTGGAGAAGCACGGTACGAGATTGCGTGATTGGCGATGTCGCTGCTTACAGTACCGTGCCCTTTTTTGGAATGAAAAATCGGCTCATGTCGGCGTGCTCCAGTTCGAGCAGTTTGATTTTTCGGTCAATCCCGCCCGCATAACCGGTCAGATTGCCGCCTGAACCGACAACACGGTGGCAGGGGATGATGATTGAAATCTCATTATGCCCGACGGCACCGCCGACCGCCTGCGCGGACATGCTTTCAAGTCCCATCCTGTCCGCAAGTTGTTTTGAAATCTCTCCGTATGTAACGGTTTTGCCGTAAGGAATCCGCAAAAGAATTTTCCGGACTTCCTGCCGGAATTGGGACCCGACGGGGTGAAGCGGCGGCAGAAAATCCGGTTCTTGTCCATCGAAATAAAGGTCAAGCCAACGCTTGGTTTCCGACAGGGCGGGGGGTTCCGCCTCCGTGCGTTCGTCCGGCAGGTCGCGGGCAAAGTATTTCTGCCCGTCAAACCACAGTCCCCTCAATCCGACCTCATCTGCCGCGAGGAGAATTTTGCCGAGCGGGGACGTATAATTTGACGTGTAAATCATCTTCGTGTTTCTCCGTTTTTGTCTTGTAATTTTCAATTTTGAATTTGCGCCGAGTACCAGCGTTCCGGATGTCTGTCCGATAAACCGGATTTTGTTTTATAGAGGTCTTTGCAAATACACCATATCTACAAGGTGTACACCACACTCATATATCGGGTGATCATAATGATCCGTAAAGAAATTTGGCACGATATACGAGCGTACAAAGCCACATTTTTCATAAAAGGGTATCGTCAATGGGCTGTCGCCGGTTCCCACTTGCAGTATCGAAAATTGTCCACGGTATTTTTCAACAAGAAATTCAATCAGTGCTTTGGCATAACCTTTTCGCTGAAATGGGGGAACTGTAGCGATATTCTTAATTTCAAGTATTCCATTCCCTTCGTCCGTTACGATACACTCGCATTTCACTCCGTCATCCACAAGAATATACATTTTACCTTTATAGAGATAACGGTCAACCATATCTTCCTGCTCATCCGCCAATAGGAGCAAATCAAGATATTGTTTTTTGTTTTCTGTAACTTCTGCAATTCTCATCAATCACACCTGCAAATTCCGATTCGTCGGTATTTTATTATACCACAAATGCCGTGCTTTTTCAACCGTTTGCGTATGCTTTTTTACAGCCAACCATCGTTGAGGGGGCGCGGAAAGATCATGTAAAAGGAAAGGACGCGAGCCGCGGCTCGCGTCCTTTCCTTTATGCTTATATCTGCGCCCCGATTTGTCGGTTCAGTTGCCGCACGGTTTTCAGGATGATGAGCGCCGAAAGAATTGCGGTCAGAATATCCGCCGCAGGCATGGAGTAGAGTACGCCGTCCAATCCGAAGAACAGTGGCAGAATCAGGGCAAGCCCGACGCCGAAATCATTCTGAAACCCGTTTCCGAGCAGAACGCCGATGGCGTTTTTCCCATGCCACAGATACGGCAAAAGGTCGTAGGTGTCAAAATACATGCGGTCGTCGGGATTGCTGATATAAGGCGCAAAATAGCCCTTGGTAATCTCCTGCCCGTTGACCCACAGGCGGTAAAACCCGAGTCCGCAGACCGAAACCGCAGCACGTTCGGGGGCAAAGTCCAAATCAAATGCCCGCCGCAGATAGGGGGCGGGGATGCGGTGCGAAAAATCGCAGATTTCCCGCGTGGCGCAGATAAACCGTTTTTTCATGTCGGCGCTCCTTTCTGATGCTGTTCCGTTTTCTCTATTATACAACGATTCCGCGCTCGTTTCTTTAGCGCGTTCGGAGTTCTTTTTTATCATTTCGGGTGCTTTCGGCAAACGACCGTACCATAACGAAAAGCCGTAAACGAGCGTTACGGCTTTTTTGCGGATTTTTCTGTTCGGCTCCGCCGCGCGTCATTCGGCAAGATTGATGAATTCCGCGCCACCGTTCAGCGCCTGCAAAACCGTGTACGCAGTCCCGCCCGAATGCGTGTGGCTGTCGGTCAGATAACCGATGCAGACCGCCGCATTTTCCACCAACTTGCGGTTTCGCAACTGCAACACGCCCGTAAAATAGGTCCCGCTGACATAATGGACCTCATCTGCCAACGCGCGGATTTCTTTATATACTGCCACGTCCTGCGCCTGCCAGCGGTCGGGTTGACTGGGGCAGGGGAGGACCAACTCCAAACGGATGGCGGGATACCGTTCGCGCAATTCCAGAACGGTCTGCGCCGCCATGGTGTCAAATCCGAGCGCGCCGCCCGCGCGGAAGTGCGTTGCGCCCGCTTCAATCTGACGTATAATTTCCTGCCGCAACCGCCGTTTCAGCGCCGCGTGTTCGGTTTGCGGAATCACTCTGTGACCCGTAAAGCATACGATTCTGTCGTTCTCCACCGTTTTGTCCGTCCTTTTCCGATTCTGTACCTATTATACCACATTTTCCGACGGAATGGAAGTCCCCGTGCAAAAAGAATTTGCTTCTGCGGACCGAAAAATCGCACGACAAAATCAGCACGGAAACTGTAAAATTCTTCCAAATATGTCCCGTGTGTCGCTCCGAACCGACCTGTTTTGACGGGAGGTGTGCAAAAGCGGGCGGATTCGTCAAAAAACTATCGGTTTCTTTCGACCTGTTTTTTGCAAGAATTGGTATAAAATGGTAGGCGGATAGAAACGCGCGGCGGAAAATGCCGCTGTGGCGGTGAAATCGGAGAATCGGAGAAGGGAAGGACTTTGAAAATGCAGGAAAACACGAAACCGAAACGGGTCAGCCGACTGACCGAAAGATTGGGAGAGAAAGACCCCGCCGCGAGCCGTCGGAGGCTCCTGTGGCTTGCAAAACAACTGTTGTTTGGCGGTGTGGCATATCTGATGGGGCTTGGGCGACTCGCATTTGACACCCGTCCGTTCGGAATCGCTCTGCTCTGTGCCTCGGGCGGGCAGGTGGCGGGCATTCTCGGCGGGCTGATTCTGGCGGAGGTTGCACTGGGCGAGAATCCCGTGCCGATGATTGTGGTCTACGCGGTGGCTGCGGTGGTTCGCCTGACCGCGCGGCTTCTGATGGAATCTCCCGTAACGGCGGTTTCCTTGCCGGAGGCTTTGCGGCAGTTGTTGGAACCCGCTCCCGCCGCCGCGCGGACAAGCATCCCCGCACGGACTGACCGGCGGTGGTTTGCGGCGTTCGGAGAACAGGTCCGCGCCACGCTTACCGACAGCCTTGCCCTGCGGAGCGCGGCTGCGGCGGTGGGAATGCTGACCGTTTCGATGGCACGGGTCATTTCGGGCGGTTTCCGCTTCTATGACTGGTTTGCGATGGTGGTGTCCGTCACCGTTGCGCCTGCGGCGGTGGTCCTGTTTGCAAACGCTTTGGAGGGCAGGCGCGACCGCTTTCTGCTTTACCCGCTCTCGGTGGGGGCGCTGATGGCGGCGCTGGTCTGGTCGGCGGACTTTGCCGAGATTGCGGGGGTCCCCGTCTCGCTCCTGCTTGCCCTGTTTCTCAGCCTTGCAACCGCAAGTTTTGCAGGTGTCTGGTACGGTGCCGCGGCGGGGGTGGTGTGCGGCATTGCCTGCCGTCCCGTCCTGATTCCCGCGTTTCTGATTGCCGCCCTTATCTGCGGCGGTCTGCGGGGACGCGGCAAGGGAACCGTCGGAATTCCGCTTGCCTGTCTCGGTGCGCTCGGGTGGTCGGTGTACATGCTCGGCGCGGCGGAGGCGGTGGTCCTGTTGCCCGCCTATCTTGCGGTGGGTGCGGTAATGACGCTTGCGGTCACGCTCGCGGACCGTCGGGAACCCGAATCTGTTTCCGCCGACAGCGGGGCGGATGATGCAGTGACCCTGCGGCAGGCGCGCGACCGTCACGAGGACAGCAACGGGCGGTTCCGCGACCTTTCGGACGCATTCTCGGGGCTTTCGGAGATGTTTTACAATCTCAGCGACCGTCTGCGCCGCCCGGGGACACTGGATTTGCGCCGTATTTGCGATTCCTCGTTTGATGCGGTCTGCGCCGACTGCCCGAACAAGACCGTTTGCTGGGGTCTGGAGTATTCCGAAACGCTCGCGGTGATGAGCGCGCTGATTGCGCAACTGCACACCAAGGGGCGTGTGGACGGTGAACAGGTCCCCGAGCATCTGCGGCATCGGTGCCAATCCATGGACCTGATTCTGCGGCAGATTAACGCGGGGTGCGCGCGGCTGACGGGCGAGTTGCTTCGGAGCAGTCGGACCGAGGTGTTGGCGATGGACTACGAGGCGGCGGCGAACCTGATTAACGATGCACTTGCGGAGGATGACGGGGAATACCGTTCGGACCCCGAACTGGAAAACCGCGTGAGCGTTTATCTGCGCGATGCGGGCATCGGTTTCGGGAGCGTGACGGTTTACGGCAAGCGGCGCAGGCAGATTTTTGTCCGTGGCGTTGACACCGAGCGGGCAAAGGTCACGCTTGACACGTTGCGCGGGGACCTCGGCGAGATGTGCGGGCTTGCGCTCGGGAAACCGACTTTTGAAGTGGAGGACGGGACCTCCTCGATGCTGCTTCAGGCACAGCGGCGGCTGTCGGTGGCGGGGGCGCAGTACAACCTCGCCTGCGAGGGGGTCAGCGGTGACACCGTGAACCTGTTCGCCAACCGCAAGGATTACTTTTACGCTTTGATTAACGACGGGATGGGTGCCGGCAAGGAGGCTGCTCTGACCTCCGGAATCTGCTCGGTCTTTCTGGAAAAGATGCTTCGCGCAGGCAACCGTGCGGCAACCGCTCTGCGGATGCTGAACAATCTGATTCTTTCCCGCTGTCCCGACAGTGCGCAGGAATGTTCTTCGACGGTCGATTTGATGGAGTTGGACCTGATTACGGGCAAAGCGTCGTTTATCAAGAGCGGTGCCGCGCCGAGTTTCATTGTGCGGGACGGGACGGTTCGCCGTCTGCAGGCGGGCAGTGCGCCGATTGGAATTATCCGAAAACTTGACGCGCAGGCGACGGAATTTGACCTGCGCGCGGGCGACACGGTGGTGATGGTGAGTGACGGGATTCTGCAGGATGACCCGGAATGCGAATGGCTGACTGTCTATCTCGCCTCTTGCGGCACGCGGGAGCCGGAGGGCATTGTTTACGACATTTGCAGTCACGCGGCAGGCTTCCCCTCCCACGACGACTGCTCCGCTCTCGCTCTGCGCATCGGCACGGCGGAGTGAGGGAGGGAAAGACCTTGGGCGCGACCTCGGGACTCTGTCCCGAACCCTGCTTAGGAAACTTTTGAAAAAGTTTCCTAAGGACTTTCAAAACTTTAACCAAGGGGATTTTTCCCCTACCTTTTAGTGGTGCTGATTTTGTGTAGCCGTATACGCTCTACGAATTCCGGCTGCTCCGAGCCGCATTCCGCCAGCGAAATGCGGACGACTATCGTCTCTCTCCCGCTACCGGATAGAAGTGGTAGGAAAGTTACATTTGCATCGGACGGAACGACCCGCGTGTCGTTCCGCACCATTCAACAACTAACCTGAACTTTTTCTATCCGGTAGCGGAGAGAGGCGACAGCCGTGCCAA
>CAZVYZ010000055.1:0-9878 GCA_964630695.1 uncultured Ruminococcus sp. | reverse complement strand
GGGGACCCCCTCTTTCAAGAGGGGGTCCCCTCCCTCCAAGGTCTTTCCTTTCCCCAAGGTCTTTCCTTTCCCTATCTCTTTACCTCGCGAACCGCTTCGCGGATTTCGGACTTTAACTGCTCGCGGCGCTCGGGCGAAACCGCAGGGTCACCGTATTCTGCCAGAAGAGAAGAAACGCGAAGTTCCGCGTGACGCAAAACCGTTGCGTCTCCGGTCAATTGCCATTTTTCCGGCTTTCGCGCAAAGAACGGAAGACGGTCGGGCAGAACGAGAATCTCCAACGCCGCACAGCCCGCAAAAACGCCCTTGCCGAGCATGACACGGGTCGGCGGCAAAATGACCGTTGTCAAACGGTAACAGTCCGCAAACGCCCGCTTGCCGATTCGTTTCAGGGAATGCGGCAGACTCAGCGTCTCAATTGCGGTCCCCTCAAACACCGCGTCACCGAGTTCGGTCAACTTCGACGGCAACCCCACCGCCCAGAGCGCCGAACAGCCGCGGAACGCCGCGTCCCCTATCTCCCGCACCCCGTCCGGAACGTCAACCCGCTCCAGCGCGCGGCAGGCAAGGAACGTCTCGTGACCGAGCGCCGTCAGCCCGCCGCCAAGCCGCACCGACAGAAGCCCGTCGCAATAGGCAAACGCCGCCGCACCGAGCGACTCGATTCGGTCGGACAATTCCATCCCCGCAAGACTGCAACACCCCAGAAACGCGCTCTCGCCGATATGCGTCAGCGCCTGCGGCAGTTTCAGTTCGGTCAGCGACCGACACGCGGAAAACGTGTGGTTCCCAATCCGCGTCAGCCCGTCGGGGAGAGAAACGCTCTCCAACCGACGGCATCCCGCAAACAACTCGTTGCCGAGAAAACTGACCTGCTCCGGTACGCGGAACGCACGCAGATTTTCGCACGCGCAGAACGCGCCCGTCCCGATATACGTCACGCCGTCCGGGAGAACGATGTCGGTCAGGGCCTCGCAGAGCGCGAACGCGAAACTGCCGATGGTGCGGACGCTTTCGGGAATGTGGATATGCCGCAAAGACGCGCAACGGAAAAAGGTACTGCGGTGAATCGCATCCAGTCCCGCGGGAAGCAGGACCTCCTCCAACGCGGCGCAGTCGGAAAACGCAAACGCGCCGAGATTTTCAAGCGACGCAGGCAGAATGACTTTTTTCAACGACCCGCAATGCTCAAACGCGGCGTTTCCGACCGTGAAAACCGTTTTCGGCAGAGAGACCGTCACAAGCGATTCGCACCGCGAAAAGGCCCGCTCGCCGATTTCTTTCAGCCCTGCGGGAAACGTAATCTGGCGCAACTTCCGGCAGTCGGAAAATGCGCCGTCGTGAATGGACGTGACCCGCTTTCCGAGCGTGACGTTCGTCAGTC
Source organism: uncultured Ruminococcus sp. (assembly GCA_964630695.1). Classification (GTDB taxonomy): domain Bacteria; phylum Bacillota; class Clostridia; order Oscillospirales; family CAG-272; genus UMGS1865. The sequence continues at coordinate 8,494 of CAZVYZ010000055.1, read as the reverse complement.
TCTTGCAACCACGGAACGCACCGGAGGCGATAATCGTCACGTCATCCGGCACGGTGATTTCGGTCGCGTTGCCGTAATACCGAATCAGTTCGCCGTTCCTTATTTCGCTGTACCGCTCAAATTCTTCAGCCATTTACCCTCCTTAGGATGCGGGGATGCGAGGATGCCAGGGGATGCGTTGGGGAAAACTTTTTGGAAAAAGTTTTCCCCAAGCCCCTTTCCAAAACTTTCAACTCATGGGGTGAGTGAAACGCGTCTCGTCCTGCGTTTTTTTGTTTTGGTGGTTGGAGGCAAGCGTTGCATATGTTGCCACGCTGTACCTTTTTTCTGTAATGAAAATATATGTCGTTTCTAGCAAAAAGCATCTTTCAACCGAAGCGGAACGACACATGGGTCGTTCCCTACAAGGTTTCATTTTGAGTGTGTGCATTCAATGGGGTTCGTTCGATAAATTACGTCCGATGGGTTACGCACTTCTTAGGGTCGTAATCCGTAGGGAACGGCCCGCGTGTCGTTCCGCCCCAATCAACAACTAACTTGAACCACTTCTATCCGGTAGCGGGAGCGAGGCAAGGCAACAAGTTGCGCCGTCAAAATCCCGCTTGACGGGATTTTGCGCGGGAGCAGCCGGAATTCGTAGCACGGAATGCGGCTACACCAGAATTTGCACAACGGAAAGAAAGAAATAATAATTCAATCGGGTTAAAGTTCTTGAAAGTCCTTAGGAAACTTCTTTCAAGAAGTTTCCTAAGTGGGGTGCGGGGCAAAGCCCCGCGACCTTTACTCTTTCCCCTCTTTGTTCGTAATCTTCCCGATAAGGTCGGAAAGGTCAATGCCCGTCGCCTGCTTCAAGCCGTCAACGACCTGACTCGTGCTGTTCATCACGTCGCGCACCAGACGCGTGCTGTTGCCGTCGCCGTACATGACAATCTTGTCGGTCTTTTCAAGCGGCATCGCGGCATTCTTGACCACCTCGGGCAGGGCTTGCAGGTACATTTCCAGAACCGACGCCTCGCCCATCTTCTTCTGCGCTTCGGCTTTCCGCTCGATGGCTTCCGCCTCGGCAAGTCCCTTTGCGCGGATACCTGCGGCTTCCTGCTCCATCGCGTAGCGCTGTGCTTCGGCTTCGGCTTTGCGGGCTTCGGCTTCCTGCTCGGCGCGGTAACGCTGTGCTTCGGCTTCGCGCTGGCTCTTGACCAACTCTGCCGCCGCCTGCTGTTCCGCCTGATACTTCATCGCGTCTGCCTGCTTGCGGATTTCCGCATCCAACTGACGCTCGCGCAGGGCAATCTCTTTTTCGGCGAGTTCGGCTTCCTTTTCTTTCTTTGCAATGTCGGCGTTGACCTTGGTCACCTCAATGGTCTTGCGCTGATTCTCCTGTTGAATGGAGTAAGCCGCGTCCGCCTCGGCGCGCTTGGTCTCGGACCGCACCGTCATGTCTGCCTGCTGAACCGCCAGTTCGGCGTTCTGCTCGGCAACCTTTTTCTCCGCCTCCACGCGCACGGCGTTGGCTTCCTGCTGTGCGTTCGCGGTTGCGATGGAGATGTCGCGTTGCGCGTTTGCTTTCGCAATCTGCGCGTTCTTGCGGATTTGCTCCACGTTGTCAATACCCATGTTTTCAATGGTTCCCGCCGCGTCTCGGAAGTTCTGGATGTTGAAGTTCACGACCTCAATTCCGAGTTTCTGCATATCGGGGACCACGTTTTCGGTGATTTTCTTCGCCACGCCCTGACGGTCCTGAACCATTTCTTTCAGCCCCACCGAGCCGACGATCTCACGCATATTCCCCTCCAGAACCTGCGTAACCAGCGCAATCAGTTCGTTCTGGTGCATATTCAGGAGCGCCTCGGATGCGCGCTCCAGCAGGTTCGGGTCGGAGGAAATTTTGATGTTCGCAACGCCGTCAACGGTCACGTTGATGAATTCGTTGGTCGGCACCGCTTCGCTCGTCTTGACGTCTACCTGCATAACGCGCAGGGAGAGACGGTCGACGCGCGTGAAGAACGGCATTCTCCACCCCGCTTTACCAATCAGAATCCGACGCTTATTCGGTCCCGTAATGATATAAGCGGTATCCGGCGGTGCTTTGAGGTAACCGGAAGCAAACAGAATGATAACGAACAGGGCAACGGCAATACCTGCAATGATAGGTCCCATTTTGGGGTCCTCCTTTAATTTTTTTGATACCGCGGGTATCTGTCTATATTATATCATGCGGTCATGTGATTGTCAATAGTTTTCGCGTGAATATTTGAAATTCAGCACACTGTACAATCAGAGCATTCTTGTTTTGTGGAATCACACCAATTCCGGTCAGAAAGCGGCGGCATTTATTCCTTTGCGAAATAGTTGACCGCCGAAACCTTGCCGTCTTTGATTGTAAATTCCAGAGTTGCATCGCCTTTTTTGTAAAGGAGACGCGTGTCATCCTCGGATGACGGTTCGCCGTAAGCAGCGCGTACTGCGTCCGTCGTGCTTCCGATTGTAATACCCTCGGGGGTTTTCGCCGCGTCGGAGCGCAGTTCGATTCCGGTCAGAATCTCATTCGGGTCGTTTTCCTTTTCGCGATAGGTTTTAAGCCGGATTCCGAGGGTCCGGTATTCGTACACCACTTCCTCCCCCGTAGAACCTTTCCAACAACTGGCTCTCGGCGTGGTCTTGGTGCAGGACGGCGACAGGGTTTTCAGCGCGTCGGCGCACTTCTCCCCCATCGTCAGCGTCACGCCACCCGCTGTGAAGTCTTTCCATCCCGCATCTTTCTCTTTCCCGCAGGCAACAAGCGGCAGGAGCATCAGAAGCCCCAGTATTGCAATCAACGTCCGTTTCACGTTCCGTTTCCTCCTTTTGCGGCATTGTACCGCTCGATTTTCCCCGCCCAGAGCGCGGCGGTGTCCGCCTCGTCCCTGCGGTCGGGGATTCCGTGTTTCGGCAGTTGCAGGAGTTTACCGATATAGGCGGTCAGTTTCTCCGCGCCCGAAACGTTCAGGTGAATTCCGCCGTCGTAGGTGTCGGTCGACCAATCCAGTCCAATCTCCTCCTCCAACGGAATGAAATTATAATAGGACAGTCCGTAATTCTTTGCGTAGGTACAGACCTGTTCCTCCCACTCGTCAAACCAATAGAAGTCCGCCGAGTTGGTCGGCGCCTTGACCAGAATCAGTTCAATCCCTTTTTCCACGCACAGCGCGCGGATACGCTCCAGATACGCCATAGACCGTGCGGGCAGGGTATAATCGGCTATCGGGAACGGGTCGGATTGTTCCTCTTCCTGCGGGACAACTTCGGTCTGCATCAGATAGCCGTTATGCGAAACGGTTTTATGCGTGAAGAGATAATTCACGTCGTCCCCGTTCAGTTCCCCCCATCTGCCGTGGTAGCGCAGGAGCGGGAAGAGGTAGGACGCGAATGTTTCGTCGTCGGTCATAGAGGCTTTGACTGCGGCAACCTTATCGGGGGACCACCGCATTCCGTCCAGAACCAATCGGTTATAGGCTTCGTTCTGCGGCTCTCCGTAGCGCAGCGCGTAGACGTTGAGGACAACGGCTTTCGGTGTTTCGTATCGGAGGGTATCGCGAAGCAGATAATACGAATGCCACACAAGTTGTTGGGGGGTTCCGCGAATCACGGAGGTGATGCCGTACTGTTCAAACAGTGTCGGCGGGGTATAACTTTCGTATGCTTCGCAGTCGCCGAGGAACAGAACGTCATGTTTCTCCCCCGTCCACTCGTAATAGTCCGCCGACAGTCCGCCCTCGCGGTTCTCCTCGTCGGCATATTTTGGCACTGTGAGTGCTTGGAGAAGCCACAGGGCTATCAATCCAAGTATCGGCACGGCAATGCACAGCGCCCGTCGGATTCCTTTTTTCATGCTTCTCCTTTCTTTAAGACCTTGGGACTCTGTCCCAAACCCTGCTTAGGAAACTTTTGAAAAAGTTTCCTAAGAACTTTCAAAACTTTAACCAAGGGGGATTTTACCTCTATATTTAGGTGATACTGACTTTTTGTAGCCGTTTATGTGCTACGAATTCCGGCTGCTCCGCGCCCAATCCCGTCCAGCGGGATTGGCAAGGCGGCTTTCGCCGCTCGCTCCGCTACCGGATAGAAAAAGTTCAGGTTAGTTGGTGATTGGGGCGGAACGACACGCGGGGCGTTCCGCTTCGGTTGACAATCACATCACAACGAATGGATTACATCCCACGAAACGCCTTATCCGCTATGTCGCACCCAAACAAACGCCAGTGGCACTATGTTCGCACTCTGTATGTCTGGGTGAAAAGGTTTGCGGGAGTCCAGAGGGGGCTTTCCTTAAAAGCCCCCTTTGGCGCGTCCCCCTAAAACTGACCGTAGATGAAATCGCCTGCGTCGTAGCCGATGCCGTAGGAGCCGAAAACGAGGATAAGCGACACCGCGAGCGTAAGGACAAAGGAGAGGAAAACCGGACGCGAGCAGAGCGCGTCGCGCAGAGGGAAACGCTTTGTGACCTGACTGACCGCAAAGAGGACAAGGATGCCGCAAAGCAGGACAATCCATTCGCGTGCGGACAGACCGAGCGAGAGGAAGCCGCCCGTGAACAGTTCCGCCCATTTCCCGCCCGTGAAGATGCTCCCCCAAAGGCGAAAAGTCCGCGGCACGTCGCGATAAACGTCCAGACTGCGGAACAGCCCCATCAGCAGGAACGTCCGGATTGCTTGGAAGCACCCCCACGCGCCCGAGACACAGAGACGCGGCGCGGCGCGATGGAAACGGTCCCAGAGCGGTTGCAGTTCCTGCGAAACGAGAATCGCCGCGCAGTTGAGCAGTCCCCAAACGATAAAATTCCACCCCGCGCCGTGCCAGAGACCCGTGAGGAACCACGTTACAATGGTGGCGAGGTAGACGGGAATCCGCTTGCCGAGCGCGTTCCCGAGGTGGGCGCGCGACCACTTCGACAGTTTCTGCATCGGTCCCGAGACCGACAGCGGATAGAAGACGTAGTCGGTAAACCACGTCCCCATGGTGATGTGCCAACGCCGCCAGTATTCCTTGACCGAACGCGAGGAGAACGGGCGGTCGAAATTCTCTTTCAGGCGAATCCCGAGCATCTCGGCAAAGCCGATGGTGATGTCGATTCCGCCCGTGAAGTCGCCGTAAATCTGCGCCGAGTAGAGCAGAATCAAAAGGACCACGTATGCGCCGTCATAGCCTGTCCCCGTGAGCGTTTTGACCGCGATTGCCGCCGTGTCCGCGACCACGACCTTTTTGAAGTAACCCCAGACCATGCGGGTCAGCCCCTTGCAAAGGTTCTCCCGCGCGGGGTCGTGTCCCTCCATCAGTTGCGGCTCCAAATCGGAGAAGCGGCTGATGGGTCCCTGTATCAGTTGCGGAAAGAACGAAACGAACAGCGCGGTCTTGGCAAAATTCCGCTCCGCCGTTGCTTTCGCGCGGTACACGTCGATAAGATAACCCATCGACTGAAACGTATAAAAGGAAATTCCGAGCGGCAGAATCAGGTCCGGCGCGGTCAGCCCCGCGAGGTCCGACATGACAAAACCCGTGTATTTCAGCACCGCGAGCGTCCCGAAGCCGAGGAGCAGACCAACGGTCAGAATCCCCCGCCGCCGCTGTTTTTCCCGCGCGCGATACGCTTTGCGCGCGGGCTTTTCAAGCGCCGCGCCCTCGCCGGCAAGGTACGCCGTCTCGCGGTTGGTCACCCGTTGCATCAGGACCGCCGTTGCGTAAGTCACCGCCGTGGTCCAAAGGATAAAGGGAACGAATTCGGGTCCCGCAAGGAAATAGAACGCATAACTTGCCGCCAACAGAATCCACCATCGTCGCGTGCGGGGCGTTGCGTAGTAAAGAAGCAGGGTCGCCGCCGCGAACAGCAGGAACCGGACCGATACGAATTGCATTCCCGTCCTCCGTGTCAGGCTTCGTCAAGCCGTGTAATCAGGTCGTAAATCGCTTTTGCCGAGCGGAAATTCTCCGGCAGAATCTCTTCTGCGGGAATGTTCACGTCGTAGGCGCTGTTAATCTCGGTAATCAGCGTCACAATATCGAGCGAGTCCAACACGCCGTCGCCGATGAGGTCATCCGCCGTGTTGAAATCAACGTCGGGGTGCAAATCCCCGAGAATCCGCATGAGTTCTTCCATTATCTTCTCTTTTCCGCCACTTCAGCCAGTGCATCCGCCAGGAAGCCGTCCACCGTCTTGGTCACGGTCTCGCCCGCGCGGTTCCGCACTGCAACGCTGTCGGTCTCCATTTCCTTTGCGCCGATGACCAGCATATACGGCACCTTTTCCATCTGTGTGGCTCTGATCTTATAGCCGATGGTATTGGAGGAATCGTCCACGGTCACGCGCAGACCCGCCGCCGCGTACTTCTCCGCCAGTTTTTTCGCATAGTCGATATGCTCGTCGCCAATGGGCAGGATACGGACCTGCTCGGGTGCCAGCCACATCGGGAACGCGCCCGCGTAGGTTTCAATCAGGTATGCGAGCGTGCGTTCAAAGCAACCGAGCGAAGTGCGGTGGATGATATAGGGCAGTTTCTGCGTGCCGTCCTTGTCGGTGTAGTACATTCCGAACCGCTCGGCAAGCAGCATATCGATCTGGATGGTAACGAGCGTGTCTTCCTTGCCGTAGACATTCTTATACTGCACGTCGAGTTTCGGACCGTAGAACGCCGCCTCGTCGATTCCGATGGTATACTCCACGCCGAGGTCGTCGAGAATCTTGCCCATGGTTGCCTGCGCGACCTCCCACTGCTCTTTCGTTCCCTCGTACTTGTTGTGCGGGTTTGCGGGGTCCCACTGCGAGAAGCGGAAGGTGCACTTATCCAGCAGTCCGACCGTTCCGAGGAAATACTTCATCAGGTCCAGACATCCCTTGAACTCCTCTTCCAGCTGTTCGGGGCGGATGATATAGTGACCCTCGGAAATCGTGAACTGGCGCACGCGGATCAGACCGTGCATCTCGCCGCTGTCCTCGTTGCGGAACAGGGTGGAAGTCTCAGTCAGCCGCATCGGCAGCTCGCGGTAGGAACGCTTCTTATTCAGGTAGACCTGATACTGGAACGGGCAGGTCATCGGGCGCAGGGCAAAGCATTCTTTCGTCTCGTCGTGCGGGTCACCCATGACGAACATGCCGTCAAGGTAATGGTCCCAGTGACCCGAAATCTTATACAGTTCGCGCTTTGCCATCAGCGGCGTTTTGGTCAGGATACAGCCGTGCGCCTGTTCGACGTCCTCAACCCACCGCTGAAGCAGTTGGATGACCCGCGCGCCCTTGGGGAGCAGGATGGGCAGACCCTGCCCGATGCAATCGACCGTGGTAAAGAAGCCGAGGTCGCGTCCGAGTTTGTTATGGTCGCGCTTGAGGGCTTCCGCCTGTTGGGTCAGGTACTCGTTGAGTTCGTCCTTGGACGGGAACGCCACGCCGTAGATTCTCTGCAGGACCTTATTTTTCTGGTCGCCTTTCCAGTACGCGCCCGTGCATTGCGTCAGTTTGATTGCTTTGACCAGACCCGTGGAGAAGAGGTGCGGTCCCGCGCAGAGGTCGACGAATTCGCCCTGCCGATAGAAACTGATGACTTCTCCCTCGGGCAATTCGTTGATGAGTTGGACCTTATACGGTTCGTCCCGCTCGGTCATGAGTTTGACTGCCTCGTCGCGGGGCAGTTCAAACCGTTCAATCTTCAGGTTTTCCTTGACGATTTTCTTCATTTCGGCTTCGAGTTTGGCAAGGACCTCGGGAGTAAAGGTGACGTCCGAGTCGATGTCGTAGTAGAAGCCGTTATCCACTGCGGGACCGATGGTCAGTTTTGCGTTGGGGTACAGCCGCTTGACCGCCTGCGCCAGAATGTGGGATGCGGTATGGCGAAACAGGTGCTTGCCCGCCTCGTCGGCAAACGTGAGGAGCCAGACACTCTCCCCCTCGTGGACCTCGGTTGTGAGCGCGACGGTTTTTCCCTCAATCTCCGCGCCGATGGTGCTTCTGTCAATCAGCCCCGCTTCCTTTGCCGCGTCATAGACCGTCGCCGGTCCCGACACTTCGATTTCTTTTCCCTGCATTTTGATTTTCATTGTTCTTCCTCCTATAAGGGCTAAGACCTTGGGGCTTTGCCCCAAGCCCTACTTAGAAAACTTTTGAAAAAGTTTTCTAAGAACTTTCAAAACTTTAACCAAGGGGGATTTCTCCCCTATGTTTTTGTGATACCGATTCTCTGTGTAGCCGTTTATGTGCTACGAATTCCGGCTGCTACGAGCCGCATTCCGCCAGCGAAATGCGGACGTTTTCACTCTCTCCGCTACCGGATAGAAAAAGTTCAGGTTAGTTGATGGTTGGGGCGGAACGACACGCGGGTCGTTCCGTGACGGGCGAAAGATACTTGCTGACTTATTCATATGTGAGCGGAAATTTATCCCCCCTCATCAGTCGCTTACGCGACAGCTTCCCCCCCAAGGGGAAGCCTTTTCTAAAACCCTCTCGTTTTTTATAACAAGTATGGTAAGCAGG
>CAZVYZ010000054.1:0-9909 GCA_964630695.1 uncultured Ruminococcus sp. | reverse complement strand
AAAACTTCTTTCAAGAAGTTTTCAAGCAGGGTTCGGGGCGGCGCCCCGAGACCTTATTTACCCGTTGTTTCTAACCGCGCAGTCGCAGCAATCCGCAACGGGGCAGAAGCGGCACGCCTTTTCGGAGGGGGTCTTGTGTGCCTCGCCGACCAGAATCCGCTCCGCCACCGAGCAGACAGCGACCTGCATTTCGGTGAATAATTCGTGCATTTCGGATTCCGAGCGGCGCAATAGTTTTTTGGTAAAGCGACCGTCCGCAGAGTTGTCCGCCGCCGCGCAGATTGCGTCGTCGTCCGAGAGAAAACCGCTCCGAGCAATTTCCGTGCGGCGGTCCGAGCGCGTGGCGAACAGGAATTCGGCACCGCCCGCAATCCGTCTCTGCGGGTCCGCCGAGAGCGCCGCGAAGAGGTACAGCACCAGTTGGAGGTCCTCGCCGGAGCGCACCTCGTCAAGCGAAAATTTGTGTTCGCCCGATTTGTAGTCCACAACCCGCACCGCGACCTTGCCGTCATGCTCCCAGAGGTCGATGCGGTCCACCTTGCCGCCCAGCGTGACCCGACCGCCGTCGCGGAGCGCGAACGATACCTCGGGCAGGGAGTCGGGACCGCTCCCGCCGATGGACTGCTCGAATTCGGACGGCACGAAACGGCTGCCCGCAATTTCGTCGGCAATGTCGCGCAACATCAAACGGGCGTGTTCCCGCAGACGGGCGAAGATATGGAGCAGGCGTGCATCCATGCGGTCGGGCGGAATCGGGCAGACCCGCGCGAGATAGTCGGCAACGATGCGGTCGGTCAGCGCGTCAAGTTCCTCTGCGGCGGGGAGACGAAGCAGACCGTCCACATCCAGCGAACGACGCAGAAGTTGTTCAAAAACGAAATGGAGAAAGGTCCCCTCGTCCGCGGCACCGACCGTTGAATCTTTCTTTCCCCGCAGACGCAGAATGTGCGTGGAATAGTAGCGGTAGGGACAGAGAACGAAGTCCTGAACCGAGGTCTGGGAGAGGCGGAGCGTCATCTTAGCCGCAAGCGGCTTTGCCCGAAAGTCGGTTGCGCCTGCCGTTCCCGCAACGGTACGCGGCGGAATAAAATCTCGGACCGGAATCCCGAGCAGATATTCCGCGCGGGTAAAGGCAAGCGACGGCGTGAGCGCCGAGCCGTCCGCTTCTGCCGCGGCACAGGAAAGGAAGAGCCTGTCCGAGGGCAGACCAACCGCGCGCCGGACATAGAACAATTCCTCCGCGCTCTGCCGCGCCGCGCGCGTGTCAAAGCGGATTCCGAGCGTGTCCAATACGTCTTTGTCACGGTCGGAGAGAATGCCGTCGTCCGTAATGGCGCGGGGGAGTTCCCCCTCGCATACGCCGAGCAGAAAGACCGCGCGGACCGTAGCGAATCGCGCCGTTGCCGCCGAACCCACAACCACGCAGTCGTGCCGGTTCGGGACCGAACCGAGGTCGGCGTCCGCGAAAAACAGAGTCAGGAGCGACAGGAATTCTTCCGCGTCGCAGGGCGTCTGCGGGAACAGTTCGCAGAGGTCGCCGAGACAGTCGGTGACAAAGCGGTAGAGACGCAGACTTTCGCCCGCTTCCTTGACCTGTCCCAGTGACAACTCGTGCCGCGCCTGCTCCGCAAGTCGTTCGGAAAGGCGCAGGTCGGAGAGGTAATCGTATACCGCACGGCAACGGTCGGCAATGCGATCGGATTTCCGGAGCGCGTCCGAAAGCGTCGTCAGCGGTTTCATGACGGTTTCGCGGACCCGATTCGCCGCCGTGAGGATTTCTTCCGCACGCGGGGAAAGGCGGTCGGTCAGCCCGTCGGGATTCATTTCCCATAAGGCGTCGCAAAACCGCTTGCCTGTAATGTGCCACGTTTCACAGTATTCTTCAAAAAAGGCAACGTCGCGGGCGTCCGCGCCCGAAAGTCCCGTTTTGACCAGCGTGATGACGTCCTGCGTGCGGTAGCCCCTTGCCGCCGCGCGGATTGCCGAAAGAACCAGACGGGAAAGCGGCTTGGCGGCGAGTTCGGTCCGCTCGGAATAGAAGCAGGGAATGCCGCTTTTCTCCAGTGCCGCGTCAAGAATTCCGCGCCATGCCTCGGGGTCGCGGACCATGACCGCAATATCACCGAAGCGGTAGCCGTCCCGAATCAGCGAAAGGATATTGTGCGCGCATGCTTCGGCTTCCTCGTAGCGGTTCGCCGCACGCAAAAGGGTCACGCTTCCGTCGGTCGGGAGCGGGGACGGTCTTTTGGCGGAGAAATCCCAGAGGCGGTCCGCAAGCACCTCAAGCGATGCGGGACGGACTCCGGTGGGGGCGGGAAGCAGGGTCTGCCGCACCTCGGCACCAACCTCTGCCGCAATGCGCATGAGACGCTGTGCAGTCTCGGCAACGCTCGCAAGGTGCGGCGCGTGGGAGAAAGGACGGTCGAGACACAGCGTGACCGTGACACTGCGGTCACCGCGCAGCAGTTCGCGCAGAATGCCGTATTCGGGATAGGTGAAACTCGTAAAGGAGTCGAAACAGAATGAAATTTCTGTGGAGAGCGGCTCGGCACGGAGCATTTCCCCGAGCAGGGCAAGCCGTTCCGAGGGATCGGGTCCCGTTGCGCGGCGGCATTTTTCGCGGAATACCGCATAGATTTCGGCAAGGTCGCGGAGTTTCTCTGGGAGCGGTCCGTCGGCGGGGAGTGTGGCGGCGGCTTTTTCGAGCGCGTTGCTCTCCACGCCGCTGTTCTCCAGTTCGGTGACTGCCGAAAGCAGTTTTGCGGTCAGCGCCGTGTCCCGCTTGCCCGTAGCGCCGTAGCGCCGCAGAGTGGGGGCAAGTTCGCGCAGGGTGTCCCACATCAAAAGGGAACGCGTGGCATTCCGGATGCTTGCGGGTTCGGGACCGCCGCGCAGGCGGAACACGCGGTCAGCAAGCCGCGAAAAACTGAGAATTTCAAACGTGCGGCCCGCATAGGGCGGAAGCGCGTCGGCAAACTGCTTTTCGCTGATGTATGCCTGTTGCTCGGGGACCAACAGGAAGCAACGCCTGCCGGTTTCCACGTCGGAAAGAACCGACCGCGTGAGCGCATCAGTGAGCGTTTTCTCATCGGTGGAGCAAATCAGATTCAGCATTCGTCACAGTCCTCCTTTCGGGGCTTGTCCGCGTCGAACAACAGCAGATTCCGCCGGATGGTCTCTCTGCCGCGCCATGCGAACGCGCGGGCGGAGAACGTCTCGTCATCCATTGCGTCCAGTTCGGCAAGGGTCAGGCGGGAGACGGTCTGCTCCGAGAAAAACGGGATTTCGCTGTCAATCGTCCCCTCCCGCAGGGCGCGACGCGTGTGCGGACAGACCTCACCGCAGATGTCACAGCCCCAAACGCTTCCATAGCGGCGGATGGTTTCCGCCTCCGCATCGGTAAGAACGCCCTTTTTCTGCGTGAGTGCCGAGAGACAGGTCCCGATTTCTTCCATCGGGCAGGCGCGGCGGCAGGCGCCGCAGTCCTCACAATAGCGGATTTCCTGCGCGGCGCACGGGATGACTTTGGAGGTAATCAGTTCTCCGAGAAACACGTAGGAGGAGTAGGGCTTTGTGATAAGCATTCCGTTCCGCCCGATGATACCGAGTCCCGCCCGCGCTGCGGCGTCGCGCTCGTCAATGGGGGAGTGGTCGGCAAAGCCCGCAAATTTTTCATCGGGGAAGCGTTCCCGCAGACGCGGAAGCAGGTCCTCGAATAGGTCGCGGAAGAAAAGGTGGTAGTCGCGCGGGACCGCATAGGCGGAAAGATTGCGTTCAGGGACCGTAGCGGCGTGGGTGAAGTAGGGGACTGCCAACAGGATGGCGGTTCCCGCAGTCGGGTCGATTTCGGCACGGTCCAAAAGATATTTCCGTTCCACCCGACAGGCGGAAAGCGGAATCGGCGCAAACAGCCGAATGCCGCGCGGTAAAAAATATTCGGATAAATATTCCAACATCCCTTTCATTCCTCCGCTTTTTATGGTATAATGGTAGGGGAGAACAAAAATCAAAGCAAGATAAAAAGGTTTAATTGATTTGGTGGGTAGAGACTTATCCCCCCTCATCAGTCGCTAACGCGACAGCTTCCCCCCAAGGGGAAGCCTTCGCAAAAATTCCTTTCGTTTTTTGCAACAATGCGGACAGATGAAAAGTGAATTCCCTGTTTATATCTTGAAATTCTATTTGTTTCACAAAATTCCGATTGCCTTGTTTGCACTTTGCAAAGCAGGCTTCCCCTCGGGGGGAAGCTGTCGCGTTAGCGACTGATGAGGGGGGATAAGTCTCCGTTATCAAAGGAATACAAATCGCACTCCCGAAAGATTTTTTGTTAACCACACAAAATCCTAATTGTCATGTTCGCACCATATACCTATATTATATCAGACTCCGCCCCGAAAAGCAAGCGTTTTCGGGATTTTCAGCGTCTTTTTCAGCCAACATCATGTAATCTTCACATTGAAAGGCTATACTCAATCTATATCGTGGGGGGCTGTAGGGTCCTCCGAGGAAAAAGGAGTCTTTATATGTATGAAGATAGAAATGCGGACCGTATGAGTTTTGACATGGGTCCGAGCGGTTATGGCTCGGACGGACGGCAAAGCGGAAACGGCTACACATACAGTTACGAGCCGCAGAACGGCGGGAACGGATGGCGACCCGAAAAGCCACCGCGGCGAAACGGTCCCGCAGTCCCGATTCTGACGGTGATTCTGTGCGTGTTGCTCTCGTTCGGAGCGGGAGTCGGTGGCGCGACGATGGCGTATAACAGCATCGTAAAAAATGCGGCGAACGGCTCGACTGTTCCCGCGCCCGATTCCGGCTCGGTCCTGAATAAGGACCCGTCCTCGCTTCTGGACCGCTCGGATACCGTGTATTCGCCGTATGGCTCTGCAGGGGAGAACGCTTACTCCATTTCGTCGGTCGCACATATGGTGCAGGACGCGGTGGTGGTCATTAACGCCTCGTCGGGGCGTAGCGTCAGCGCGGGAAGCGGGGTCATCATTTCGGATAAGGGGTATATTCTGACCTGTAACCACGTCATTGAAAATGCAACCCAAATCACCGTTACGGTGAACGGATACGATACCGTTTACGGCGCAACCTCCGTAGGGACCGACAAAACCACCGATTTGGCGGTTCTGAAAATCAATCCGTTGGAATCCGAACCGCTGACCGCCGCAACGCACGGCATCAGCGAGAATCTGGTGGTCGGGGAACGCGTGGTTGCAATCGGAAATCCGCTCGGAACGCTCGGCGGGACCGTGACCGACGGCATCATCAGCGCCAAGGCGCGGCAGGTCAAGACCGAAAACGGAACCATGACGCTGCTTCAGACCAATGCGGCGATTAACAGCGGCAACTCGGGAGGCGGACTGTTCAACCTCAAAGGGGAACTGATTGGCATTGTCAATGCAAAGTATGCGAAATCCGGCGTGGAGGGACTGGCGTTCGCCATCCCGATTGACACTGCGTATGAGGTGGAGCAGGACCTGATTCAGTACGGCTACAAGCAGAACATTCCCGACATCGGTATCAGTTTTGTGGAGGTCACCCAGAGCGCTTTGCAGGATCGGTTTACCTGTGAGTTACTGCGTCGGTCGGGCATGACGAAAGTCGGACTGTACGTCCACTCTTCCAAACACTGCGACCTCAAATACAAGGACTATATTCTGACCGTCAACAGAAAAAAGGTGACCACGCAGGCGGAATACGAGGCGGCGGTTGCGGAACTGAAAGTGGGCGATCTCCTGACGGTGACCTACCTGCGCGGAAGTTCCGACGAGGAGCAGACCGTTACGTTTGAAATCCCGCAGTACGTTCCGGCGGGCGCCGGCGAAAGGACCGGTTTGCAGATTGACGATTCACTCTAAACGATAACAAAAAAGGAAGGACGGAATCATGTATCACATTCTTGTTGTTGACGATGAAGCCCGCATCCGCGGGATTATCCGCAAGTACGCCGAATTCGAGGGACACGAGGTCACCGAAGCGGCGGATGGAATGCAGGCGGTACTCCTGTGCCGTTCCAATACTTACGATATTATCATCATGGACATCATGATGCCGGAGTTGGACGGCTTTTCGGCATGCCGCGAGATTCGCAAGATTACGCAGACCCCGATTATCATGCTGTCGGCAAGAGGGGAGGAATATGACCGCATCAACGGGTTTGAGGTCGGAATTGACGACTATGTGGTCAAACCGTTCTCGCCGAAAGAACTCATGCTTCGGGTGGACGCAATCATGAAGCGGGTTGTCAAAAAGGACCCGACCACCGACAAGGCGCCGAACGTGGTGGTGGAGTTGGATAACGGCGGGCTGAAAGCGGACCTGACCGCGCGGTTGGTCTATATCGATGGTCAGCGCGTGGAAATGTCGCCGAAAGAATACGATTTGTTCTTCTATCTGCTTTCCAACCGCAATATTGCCCTGTCGCGGGAAAAACTGCTGTGCGAGGTCTGGGGCTACGATTTCTACGGTGACGCCCGCACATTGGATACGCATATCAAACTTCTGCGCAAAAGCCTCGGGCGCTATGCGGGGTATATCGTGACCCTGCGAGGCGTCGGGTATCGGTTTGAGGGCGCATGAGCAAAACAGAGTCCGAAAAACGCCCGCACCTGAGTCTGTGGGGGTATCTGACGCGTGCAATCCTCTGCTTTCTGCTTGTCATTCTCGTGCTGTTCTGGCTGTTTGAGGTGGTGCTGATTAACGTGGTTTACGAGCAGGTACGGCGCCGCGACCTTGAAAACGCCGGGGACAAACTGATTGCCGCAGTGGAAACGGAGGAGTTGTCGGATGTCGCGTTCCGCTTGGCGGTAGATGAATTGATTTCGGTTTCGGTCTACCGCATTGAGGGGCTGGAGGGAACGAAAATTCTCTCGCAATCCGCGGGAACCGGCGCGGGCGGTCTGTGGGGAATTCCCGCCGACCGGATTGCGGAATTGTACCGCCTCTCCATGGAGCAGAACGGTTCCTATCTGACCAAGGTCACATTCGGCGGATATGAGGTGACGCAGAATTTCTGGCAGGAACTGACAGGGACCTGCCGCGAGGAGGGCGTTACCTCGGAGATGATGAACCTGCTCTCGGCGCGCCTGTGCGATGGGGAGAACGCGCAGTATCTGATTCTGCTCAGCACCTCGCTCGTTCCGCTTGACGCAACCGTGCGGACCATTCAGCACCAACTGTTCTGGCTGAGCCTGATTGTCTTTCTTTCGGCGCTTTTTCTGACCTTGGTGATTTCACATCATATCACGCAACCCATTATCCGCATGAATGCTGCGGCGAAGCAACTTGCCGCGGGAAACTATAACGCGCAGTTTGAGGACCGACGCGGGTACCGCGAAACGCAGGAACTTGCCGCGTCCCTCAGTTTTGCCGCGCAGGAACTGGCGCGTACCGACAGGCTCCAGAAAGAATTGATTGCCAATATCTCGCACGATTTGCGCACGCCGTTGACGCTGATTCGCGGTTACGGCGAGACTATGCGTGACATCCCAGGGGAAAATACACCGGAAAATATCCAGATTATCATCGACGAGACCGAACACCTTTCGGAATTGGTCAGCGATTTGTTGGACCTTTCGCGCATTCAGTCGGGTGTGCGGTGTCCGATGATGGAATTTTTCAACCTGACCGCCGTGATTCGCGAGGTGATGACCCGCTATGAAGCGTTTACCAAGGCGCAGGGCTACAGCATCCGACTGGAAGCGGACCGTGAAGTTCCGGTCTTTGCCGACAGAGGCATGATTCTGCAAGTGGTCTATAACCTCATCAACAATGCAATCAACTACACGGGCGAGGACCTCTCGGTCACCGTGCGGCAGAAAGTGCAGGACGAAACGGTCCGGATTGAGGTGTGCGACACGGGCGCGGGAATTCCTGCGGACGAAATTCCGCTTATCTGGGACCGATACTATAAAGTAGATAAGGTACACAGAATCGCACGCATCGGCACGGGGCTGGGACTGTCGATTGCAAAGGAGATTCTGGAAGTCCACAATGCCGCTTACGGCGTGGACAGCGAGGTCGGACACGGTTCGTCTTTCTGGTTTGAGTTGCCGATTTCGGCGCCGCCGGAGGATGCCGGACGACAAACCGAACAGGGAGGCAAAACATGACAACAGCGGTTGCGGCACTTCTCCGTTGCCCCGTTTGCGGAGCGATGGGGGAGAAAACAGCGGACGGAAAGAGTTTTATCTGTCACGGGGAAAGACGCCACTGCTATGACTTTTCCAAAAGCGGCTACCTCAACTTCAGCCGCGACGGCAAAACCGGGGACGCAAAAGCGGCGGTGCGCGCCAGAAGCGCCTTTCTGGAAGCGGGGTATTATCAGCCGCTTTCCGAGCGCATCAACGAAGTGCTGGATGAAATCAAAGCGAAAACCGTTCTGGATGCGGGATGCGGCGAGGGGTACTATACCAATCGTATGGCGGCGGGACGGACGGTCCTCGGCGTGGATTTGTCGCGGGACGGAGTCGACCATGCCGCAAAGACGGCAACCCGAACGGGGAGCGGCGCGGGTTTTGCGGTGTGCAGTCTGTTTGAATTGCCTGTTGCGGACCAAGCGGCGGATGCCGTGACCTCCCTGTTTGCCCCTTGCGCCGAGACGGAATTCCTGCGCGTCCTGCGGGATGGGGGATACCTGCTTTTGGTCGGCGCAGGTGCGGACCACCTGATGGGACTGAAACGGGTGCTGTACGATACCCCAACGGTGAACGAGGGACGCGCCGACCTGCCGCAGGGTATGACGCTTGTCTGCCGCGAGCGCCTGACGGGAGAGATGACGGTCGAGGGAGCGGAGTTGATTGACGCGCTTTTCTCCATGACACCGTACTATTGGAGAACCCGAGAGCAGGACCGCGCGAAACTGAAAGGGCTTGACCGTTTGCAAACGGTGTATGACTTTGATATATTCCTTTACAGAAAGGACGGCACAGTATGAAACTTTCGGTTTGTATTCCGATGTATAATGAAAGCGGCATCATTGCCGCAACCGCAAAAACGCTGACCGATGCGTTGGATGAGCGCTTTGGGGAAGATTACGAGTTGCTTTTCAGCGATGACGGAAGCACCGACGGTTCTGCGGAAATCGTGCGGGAGTTGAACCTGCCGCGCGTCAGAGTGGTCGGATACGGGCAGAACAGGGGAAAGGGGTGCGCAGTCCGGACCTCCATGCTGGCGGCACAGGGGGATTACGTGATGTTTACGGATGCGGACCTCGCGTATGGAACCGATGTCATCGGGCGGATTGTCGACGCTTTCGGAGAAAACCCCGAGTGCGGGGTCGTTATCGGTTCGCGGAATATCGGAAAGGACGGATACGAGGGGTATACGCTCCTGCGAAAAATCGCGTCCAAGACCTATATCCGAATCCTGTGCCTGATGGGCGGGTTCAAATTGTCGGACTCCCAGTGCGGATGCAAGGCTTTTACAGGCAAGGCGGCGAAAGAGATTTTCAGTCGGTGTGAGACCGACGGTTTTGCGTTTGACTTTGAAGCGCTGATGTGGGCGGACCGATTGGGGTACAAAGTTGCGGAGATTCCGGTGCGGGTCATCAACCACAGGGAATCCAAAATTCACCTGATGCGGGACACGGTTCGGATGCTGGGAGATTTGAGACGGATTAAGAAGCGGGTCAGGCGCGCGGCGAAAGCGGAAAGCAGGAAAAAACGAACCGAAAGCGGGAAATAAGGGCACCGAAATACAGGGGAACAGAAAAAAATCGAAAAAAACAGAAAAAACTTTTTCAAAACCCCTTGCAATTCGGGGAAGAATGTGGTATAATATATCCGTTGCGAAATTCGGCATCAGACCTCAGCCGAAACCGTGAGGAAAAGCGCAACGAAACCGGAGGCATAGCTCAGTTGGTTAGAGCGCATGCTTGACATGCATGAGGTCGTTGGT
>CAZVYZ010000053.1:0-9914 GCA_964630695.1 uncultured Ruminococcus sp. | reverse complement strand
TCCGGTAGCGGGAGCGAGGCAAGGCGGGAAACCGCCGCCGTCAAAATCCCGCTGGTCGGGATTTTGCGCGGGAGCAGCCGGAATTCGTAGAGCGTGTATGGCTACATAGAATCAGCACAACAAAAAAACAGGGGCAAAAATCCCCTTAGTTTAAGGTCTTGAGGGTACATAGGGGACTTCTCCTTAAGAAGTCCCCTATGCAGGGTTCGGGACAGGGTCCCGAGGTCTTATTCCCCCTTACTGCAACATCTCCCACTTTGACATCGGCTGAAGCTCGTAGAGTTTCGCGTCGGGAGCGTCAGTTAAGGCGAAAGCGACCGCAAGGCGAACTCGGTCTTTCGCCTCAACGCGAATGACCAAACGCGAGAACGGAGTCCCCTCAATCGGGAGTACCTCGAATTTTGAGACCCCGCCGCCGTAAATGCGGCACAAAAGCACCTTTCCGTCCCGCTCCAGAAGCAGGTAGCGACCGCCGTTCCGAACGACCGTTGCTTCCGTGCAGGCACTCCAGACCACCGTCCCCTGCTCAGCCAACTGCATTTCGTCCTGCACCACCGCAACCGAGCGGCGTGCATACAGCAGAATGCCGCGTTTGGCGCGCAGGAGTTTGTCCGAAATACCGCCGAGGTCAACCGCCGCAAATGCACGGTCCGGCGCACTCTTCGCCTCGACAATCGCCGCCACCGTCTGCGGATTCTGGTCCGGATACGGCGCATCCTGCGGGTCGACCGTCACCGTGTTCTGCCACTCGGCGCGACGGCGGAGCATCGGGTCGGCAATCGCCCCCCCGCACGCGGAAAGGAAGCGTACACCGCCCATTTCCAAGCAGAAACTGCCTGCATCAAGCGCACCGCCAACCTCGTGGTTGCTCCCGCCGTGCAGACCCACAAAGCACGCGTCCTCGTCCCAAGCCGAACGCAGGGTCACGATTCCCGCGCGCCGACGAACCGAATCCAACGGCAAAACAGGGCTTTCGGTCAGCCCCAGCGGGCGGTAGAATACCAAATCGTAAGGGCTGACCGTCTTTTTGCCCGAAAGCAGGTCCTGACGGCGCAGCCACGCAAACGTCTCGTTTCCGTAAGTCAGGCTGAACCAACCGAACACCGCCGTGTCCGGCATCCCCGCCTTGGCGCCGCAGAGATTCCATACGCCGTTTTTGGTTTCAAGCATTTGTCCGAAGAACGCGGTCTGCGCAAACCCGGGGGCAGAGGCGAAACCGTAATCGGTTCCGCAGGCACTGCGAAGCATCGCAACGGTCAGCACAAGCGCGCGCGTTGCACGCTCCCAAGCGCCGATTCCCTCGGGGTAGCCGCCATCCGGCGCGTATGCCGCAAAGCAGGAGACAAGGCTCGAACCGCCGAAACGGAATACCCGGTAGGCGGTTTCGGGATATGCCTCGGCAAGCGCCAGAGCCAGAGCCACCAACGCGCAGAGGTTCTCCGCCGACTCCGAGGTCCCCGCGTGCCACATCCTGCCAAGCCCGCGCAGACAGTCCACACCCGGGCGCAGAGCAAAGCGGAGCATTGCACGCTCCAGTGGCGCTTTCTGTGCCTCGGTCCACGTCTGACGGCACCAATCGTAGCCAATCGCGCAGGCGTAACCGACCGCCAGTGCGTCATGTACCGATTCTTCCGCGCCCCAACCGTCAAGACGAGCCAACGCGTTCATCTCATCCAGAACCCGCAGCGCATAACTCCGCTCCCCCGTCACGCGGTAAAGCGCGGACCACGCAATGATGTTCTCGCAGGTCGCCCACGCGGTGTCCCCGCTCGGTGCGCCCTTGTAGGCGTCTGTCTGCTTGCCGTACTTCTTTTTGACCATATCCGTCAGCCAACGCTCCTCGCCCGGCTTTTTCGCCGCGCGGCGCAGGCTGAACCACTCGTCATGCGTCAGGAGCAGACGGCAACGGTCGGCATTCGGAATCTTGCGGTGCAGGTCCTCCATCACGCGCTCGGCGGAGGGCTGCACAAAGGTAATTTCCGCATTCAACTGCCACAGCAGTCCCGCGTCGCGCGCCGAATCAAAGACGTTCCGACGGTTGGAAAGAATCACAAGCCCCAAGGGGGAAGTGAAAATCTGCCGCCACCGGAAGAAGTCCATGACATACTGCGCGGGGAAAAAGAGCGCTCCGCCCGCGATTTTCGGCAGGAAGCCGAGACGGTTCTTCTCACCATCCACGGTGTATGCCTCGCTGTCACCCGAAAAAGCGTACTTCTTACGGCGGTAAGTAAAGGACAGCGTGTTCGCCTTGTT
This sequence comes from uncultured Ruminococcus sp., assembly GCA_964630695.1. Classification (GTDB taxonomy): domain Bacteria; phylum Bacillota; class Clostridia; order Oscillospirales; family CAG-272; genus UMGS1865. The sequence continues at coordinate 7,661 of CAZVYZ010000053.1, read as the reverse complement.
GTCCACCACCGCGCAGTGCGCAATCGCCGCGGCAATCGGTGCCATGGGGAGCCACAGCACGCCGTCCGCTTCAAACGGGCGCGCCGCAGGGTCCGCATCGGGCGCAATGGGGAGCCGCTTGCGGTCCACCACCGCGTAAGCCGCCGTGCGGGAGAACATCGCCGCGCCTTTCAACTCGGGCATCTTTACGTAAATCTGCGGAGCCAACGTCTCCCAAAGATAGAAGTTATCAAAGTAAAGCGTCGTCGCAGTGCTGTTCGCCTGCCCGCCGACGGCGCAGTCCATCACGATTCCCGTGATGCGGTTCCATCCGACGGGAGATTTGCGCGCGGCAAGCGTGGGCAGTTCCACGCGGTAATCGTTCCACCCGTTGCGCGTGATGGGAAGCAGACAACTGTAGCCGCTCTCGCCGCCCGCCGTTTCGTCGCTCTCAAACCGCAGGGCAAAACTGCCGCCCGCACCCTGCACGGAAAAAGCCGAAAAGGTCAGGTAACGGTAACCCGAAAGGTCGCTCGTTTCCAGCGGAATGCGCACCCGCGCGGTCTGCGCGAAACGCCACGCCGCGGTCAGATGGGCGCTCTTTTTATGTCCCAAATCGGGCTTCATGCCGCTTGCTTCAATCCAGTCGTAGCCGTTCATGTCGAGGAAGCAGACCGCCTCGCTGTACTCCGGCTGTTCAATACAACTTCTCAGATTCTTTTTCATACGGTTTCATTCCTTTCTATCATGTACCGAACAGGTCAGTCAGGTAAGTCAAAATCACGTCCGCCTCGTATGCGTAGCCTTCGGGAGTCAGATGCGCGGCATCCGCAAAATCCGCGGTCGGGTCTACCACAAGGTAGTTGGGGACAAGATAAATGCTTTCTTTTTCCCGTCCCGAAAACGCATCGCGGAGTTTGCCGAAATAGGTGAACGAGAACCGTGACAGCAAACTCACATCGTATCCGTCCTCTGCGGGAACGCGAACGTATTCGGTCAGAAGCAGAACTTTTGTCCCCGTCAAACGGATGGAATCGACCATCTTCTTCAAATTCTTCACAGAATCGGCGCTGTATTCGTCGTTCAGTCCGAGATTCAGGATGACAAAATCGGGATGGGTTTCATTTGTTTTTGCCAGATAATATTCAAAGTCAAAGCACTCCGTCGTCGGATTCCAGAACGGATTCGTTCCGCCTTTTTCCGAGACAAAATCCTCCGCTCTCCATCCTCCGTACCCCTCGCAGGCAATGCCATCGGTCTTCACGCTTCCAATCCAAGTCACTCCGGATTGGGTCTTGCCCGCCAACTCCTTGGTCAGACTTGCATCAATCGCAGTTCCGCGGTTGATTCGGCTGTCCCCGATGAGCAATCCTCTCACGCCGGTCACGGTCTTTTCGCCAATGATCCGCACGGGTAAACTTCTCACCTCGCACAGCGTCCCCGCCCCATCGCGCAATTCCGCTCGCAAAGTGTAGTCTCCCACTTCCGGAGCAAGCAACGTAAAGACCGCATTGTCAGCGTCGGCACGGATTGTCAGACCTTTTCCCGAGAAATTCAGCGTAACCGTATCGTCAGCCCACGGAATCATCTCGTCCCGCACAAGCCGCATCTCTGTCGCCGCCCGCAGAACCAGACTGTCGGGCAGGTTTATGCCTGACGACTCCTCTGCCGTGGCATACTTGCTGTAAAAATATTTTTCTTTCGCATAACAGTCTACATATGCGTCTTTTGTCGGGACCCGAAAGCGGTAATAAACATCACCGCCGGTTCCTGCATCCGCACGTTTTCCCGTGCAAATCAAGAATTCTTTATCTGTCGCGGTCTTAGCAATGTTATTTCCCTCGAACACACCGACTTCTGTACGCAAATAGAGTTTTCCGTTCCGCACACGAACCGTTTCAAAGCAGGGACGAAACCCGTCTGTCAGAGTGTCGGAAAGAAAGCCGTCAGCGGGAATATACCCCGCGTCCACCGCACTTCCATCCGAAAGGGTGACAATCAGGTGACCCGTCTTTCGGTCGCGGCGACTTTCCGTGACCGATTGTTTCGTATGCTGTCCCTCCAGATAGGTCAGAAGCCAATCATAGACCGTCCCCTCAAAACCGTTTTCCTGCGCACGGGCAAAATCGTTTTCTTCCGTTGCTCCGCCACCGACAATACCCGCGTCCACGCGGTTGCCGTTGTCAAGAATCACAATCAGATGTCCCTCCGAATTGACGAACACGCTTTTGATTCCAACCCCATTCGTGCCATCGCGCCCGTTCTCGCCGTCCTGTCCGTTTTTGCCGTTCTCGCCGTCTTTTCCGTCCGCGCCGTCCTTGCCGTTTTCACCAAACGCCAACGACAGGAGCCACTCTTTTTCGCTTCCCGTAAAGCCGTTCTCCACGGCAATTTCATAGGCGCTCTTGCCGTCCCTGCCGCCGAGCGATGCAAGCCACTCGGTCACACTGCCCGTATAGCCGTTTTCCACGGCAATCTCGTAGGCACTCTTGCCGTCATTCCCGTTCTTCCGTGAAGCGCCCACGGCAAAATTGAGCGTCAGCATCACCAGAATCAGAACACCGACCGTCAGAATCGCAATCAGTAATCCGTTATTCCGTTTCATATCCTCTTTCCGCCGACCGAAGAGACAAACCGCAGGAACGCTGCTCTTCCCGCGTCGGTACACTTGTAAACACCTGCGTCCTCCAGAACGCCCTCAAAGGTACGTCCGATTTCCTGCCGCAGGACGTCCTCCGCATTTTCCTTTGTAAAGTCGTAATTTGCCGCAAACCGACCGACCCACTCCGCATGCTTGGCAACGCGTTCGTCAGCGGCGGGGTCTTTCCCCTCGGCAAGCAGTCCCGCAAGGATGCCCATTTCGTTTTTCAGCCGCGCAGGCAGGACCGCCAGTCCCATGACCTCAATCAGCCCGATGTTCTCTTTCTTGATGTTATGCTTGTCCGCGTGGGGATGATACAGCCCCAACGGATGCTCGGGTGTGGTCAGGTTGTTGCGCAGGACCAGGTCCAGTTCGTAATCCCCGTCGCGGCGGCGCGCAATCGGCGTGACGGTGTTGTGCTTCTCTCCGTCGGTTTCCGCCAAAACCATGGCGGCAGGGTCGTTGTAGGCTCTCCATGCGGTGAGAATGCGGTCGGCAAGTTCGGTCAGTTGCCCACGGTCGGCTCCGCGCAGACGAATGACCGACATCGGCCAATGGACGATGCCCGCGCGGATTCCCTCAAAGCCCGCAAAGGTCAATGGAATCTCGACCTCCGCGCGCTCCATTGCAAAGGTATAGTGACCGCCCTGCATATGGTCGTGCGTAAGGATGGAACCGCCGACAATCGGCAGGTCGGCATTGGAGCCGAGGAAGTAATGCGGCAGATATGTGATAAAGTCCAACTGCTTGACAAAGGTCCCGCGGTCAATCTTCATCGGGGTATGCTCGCCCGAGAGGACGATGCAATGCTCGTTATAGTAAACGTACGGCGAATACTGGAGATACCATTGCTTGCCGTCCAGCGTCAGCGGAATCAGGCGGTGCGACGCGCGTGCGGCTTGCGTGAGACTTCCCTCAAAGCCCTCATTCTCGCGGCAGAGCGCGCATTTGGGGTAGCCCGTCTGCTTTTGCAACTTTGCCGCCGCAATCGCCTTGGGGTCCTTTTCGGGCTTGGAAAGGTTGACGGTAATGTCGAGCGTGCCGTATTTGCCCGCATAGGTCCACTTCAAGTCGCGCTTCACGCGATAGGTGCGGATATAATCCGAATCGCAGGCAAGACGATAGTACCAATCGGTTGCCGCCTCGGGAGACTGCTCGTAGCGGCGGTTGAATTCGTCGATGACCTTGCTCGGAAGCGGGGTCAGGACCCCCATCAGTTCGGTATCGAACAGGTCGCGCCCCGTCACGCCGTTGTCGGGAATGACCCCGTTCGCCACGGCGTAATCGCAAAGTTCCCCGAGCATTTCCTCAAGCGGGCGCTCGGTCGGCTCCCCCGCGTTCTCAAAGGCGCTGACGTGCAGTTTTTCCATCAGTCGGTTTTCAAAATAGACGCGGTCGCGCGGGTCTGCAAGTCCCCGTTTCTCCGCGTACCCAATCAACTCTCTGACCGTTTGACAAATCGAATGTTCCATTTTCGCTCTTTTCTCCGTTCCATCCCACAAAGGAAAATCAATCTATTCAGTATCTATTATATCATGTTTTTTTCCTTTTGTAAATGCCTTTTTGCACTTTTTTGCGGGAAAATGCGGAGAAGGTCGCGGGACTTTGCCCCGCACCCCACTTAGTGACTTCTTGAAAGAAGTCACTAAGAACTTCAAGAACTTCCCTCGAAAGGGCAGGATTTTGCAAAGCGAAAATCCTGCCCTTTCGGGGGAAAATTTTTGAATTTATCAGGAGTGCTTTCAGGCAGTCTCTGAATGGGGACAGGGCAAAGTCCCGCGACCTTTCCCGCATTCTTGCAAAAAAAACAGAACACCGAAATTCCAAAGCGCTATGTTCGCACTGCCCATTCCTCTTTGAAAGTTCTTGAAAGGTTTTAGGAAAACTTCTTTCAAGAAGTTTTCCTAACGCGTCCCTCCGCGTCCCCTCGCGTCTCCGCAGTTCATTCGGTTGCCTCCGTTTTAGCGGCAGCGACAAGAGGTTCCGCTTTTTCAAAAAGTGCCGCGTGCGACACGTTCCGGATGTAGATTACTTGACTTCACAGTTCCGGATGGCATATTCGAGGAGGAGGTTAATCAACTCGTTTCTTGAACGGTTCGTTTCTTTCGGACGCTCCGGAAGAACAATTCCGTATCGCGATAAACACTAAACAGTCTATTTATAGCCCGATTATACCATATATAGCCCACGTTGACGATTAAAAAGCGGTAAAATGAGAAAAATACTGTCATGAGGTGAGAGAATGGATACCTACACAACCGTAAAGAACCGTTTGCTGTTGCTGTGCGAAGAAAAAGGGATGTCAATCCACAAGTTGGCGATGGAATCCGCCGTGCCGCCGTCAACCATCAAGAACATTCTGTACGGCAAGAGCAGGAACCCCGGGATTGTGACCCTCAAAATGCTGTGCGACGGGCTTGGAATCAGCCTGCCCGACTTTTTTGCCACGTCCGAATTTGCCGAACTGGAGCAGGAGATTCGGTGATGGCGGGCAGTCGGATTCCGTCCCCCAAGAATCCGTCCCCCGCATTTCCATACAAAATCAAAAGCCGACACCTTTTTTGGGTGCAAATTAGGGATTTTTAATCCCTGCGAAAATGGCATAGTCGTTAATTCGGCTATGCCGTTTTCTCGTTTATAGGCGTGGTGGGTATTTCAACGATGCCGTTGTATATGATTTTAATACGCTGGACTCTGTGTCCGTCAACCTTTTCAGCCTTGTAGACTAATATATTTTCAATAAAAACACGAATAATCTCCGCATCGAGTTCCTTGATGTCCGTATACCTTCTAACCATCGAAAGGAAGGTAGGTCAACACAGCATGGTCGAGCAAAATCTTGTCATCCTGATTCAGTGTGATGATATATCACGCGCGGGACAGGCAACCCTCTTCGCCGAACTGCATGGTAATCCCGATGTTCAACCCGCATTTTTCGCAGGTGACCTCGCCGTGCGCCTCGCCGCTTTCGGCTTCGCTTTCGGGGAATGCCGCCTCCCATGCGTCATTGTCGATCGGGCAGTTCAGATTGTCAAAGAACGCATCGTCCGCTTCCGTCACAGCCCCGCAATCACAAATCTGATAGGTAAACACCGACGCGCACAGCCCCGACTCGTGCAGGTCCAGCGTCTTGGTGTGCATGGTCTTGTGATCGCACCCGACAAGCCCGCAAACCGTGCAGACCCCTTGTCGTATTGGTGCATCGCACATTCGCCGTGGGTAAATGTGTCGTCCTCGCTCGTGCTGACCGCACCGCAGGCGCAGGACTTGTAATAGACCGCCGCCCCCGTGCAGGTCGCCGCGCTTTTCAGCATGTTGTCGGCAATGATTTCCTTATCGTAGGTATGCCCAAGCGCTTCCCCCTCGGTCGCGGAGCAAACCTTACAGGTCTTGGGCGCGGTGCAGGTCGCATCGTTCCAATCGTGCGCGGTTTTCTCAATTGCTTCCGTTTCCACCTCGGTGCATCCCGATCAGTTGCGCATCCGCTTGCCCGCTTCGGAGCAGGTCGCCTCTTTCGCAACCTCCCATTCGCCCCACTTGTGTACGTGTCCTTTCTTCTTGCACGCGGACAGACCCAACACGCAAAGCATTGCCGCCACCGCGCAAAGGACGCTTACTAACCATCTGTTTTTGTTTTTCATGTTTTCCTCCTGTTTCGTTGTTCGGTTCTTCTCCCTTTTCGCCGGACAATTCCGCTACATTTTTTCCTGTCACCCCTCTCCTCGTATTCCTGCCTATAGTATATCATACCCAGAAAAATCGTCAACACTTCCATCGATTTTCCCCGAGAAAAAAGGGCCGAAGAAACAGCCGCAGACTTGCCCCGCGACCGCTCGGAGCCTCCTCAAAAAATCCCCTTGATAAATTCAAAACTTCCCCCACGGGACGGATTCGCAAAACGAAAATCCGTCCCGTGGGGGAAGTTCTTGGGTCCTCAGGGACTTCTTTCAAGAAGTCCCTGAGTGGGGTGTGGGGCATAGCCCCGCGACCTTATTTTTAGTACATCCCGCCCATGCCGCCGGCTGCGGGAGCAGCGGGAGCAGCCTCGGGTTCTTTCTGGTTGGCAACAACCGCCTCGGTCGTCAGAACGACGGACGCAATCGATGCCGCGTTCTGGAGCGCGCAACGCGTGACCTTGGTCGGGTCCACAATGCCGTTTGCAACCATGTCGCAGTAAACTTCATTGTAAGCGTCGAAACCGTAGCCAATCTTGCCGCTGTTCATAATCTTGTCGACCACAACGCCGCCGTCAAAGCCCGCATTCGCCGCAATCTGGCGGACCGGCTCCTCAAGCGCTTTGACCACAATGCGAACGCCCGTCTTTTCGTCGCCCTCAACCGTGTCAATCAACTTTGCGACCTCGGGAATGACATTCAGGTAAGCGGTTCCGCCGCCTGCCACAATGCCTTCCTCAACTGCTGCCTTGGTCGCGTTGAGCGCATCCTCAATGCGGAGTTTCTTCTCTTTCATCTCCGCCTCGGTCGCCGCACCGACCTTAATCACCGCAACGCCGCCCGCGAGTTTCGCAAGTCTCTCCTGCAACTTCTCACGGTCGAAATCGGAGGTCGTTGTCTCAATCGCCGCGCGGATCTGCGCAACACGCGCCTTGATGTCGTCGCTGTTGCCGGCGCCGCCGACAATGATGGTGTGCTCCTTGTTGACCTTAATCTGGCGTGCATGACCCAACAGATCAATGGTGGTGTCTTTCAACTCCAGACCAATCTCGGAGGAGATGACCTGACCGCCCGTCAGGATTGCAATATCCTGAAGCATCTCTTTCCGTCTGTCACCGAATCCGGGCGCCTTGACCGCAACGCAATTGAATACGCCACGCAGTTTGTTCAGCACCAACGTGGTCAGCGCTTCGCCCTCCACGTCCTCGGCGATAATCAGCAACTTCTTGCCCGACTGCACAATCTGCTCAAGCAGCGGCAGGATGTCCTGAATGTTGGAAATCTTCTTATCGGTAATCAGCAGAAGCGCATCGTCCAGAACCGCTTCCATCTTATCCATATCGGTTGCCATGTAAGGCGACAGATAA
>CAZVYZ010000052.1:0-9963 GCA_964630695.1 uncultured Ruminococcus sp. | reverse complement strand
ATCCGAAGCTGAACTGTGCCACCCAATCCGGGAATATACTTCCCGAATATGTCCATCCCACGGAATACGGAATGTCCAAAACAGTTTGATTGCTTCACGCAGATTTTCCGAACCGATTGCCACAAGGTAGGTCTGAAAAACCATATTGCCGAACATGGCAAGGAAAAATATCAGAAAACCATATCGAAACCATTTGGATGCCATCCATTTCGGTGTTGGCTTGTTTCGGGAGCTTTTGAGATCTCCGCCCAGCTTAGATGACCTTGCGCAGATATTTGTTGCCTCGCTTGGTAATATGACGCTCCATCGCGGTATACGATCCCGATCGGAAAGGCGGCGCGTCAATACCGGCGTAGGCAATAAGAGAGTGCTTGTTGTGAAATCTTCTGACATCACCAATCTCCGCAATGATCCTCGGTGTTAACCCCTCGCCTATACACTTCATCTCGGAAATTAAAGAATATTCAGGAAGGGTCTTGCCAAGCTCGTTCATGTGTGCTAAAATAATGTCACGGGAGTTTTCAAGCTCGTTGACTCTCCGTAATGCTTCCAAAACAACAATTTTAGTGGTTGGTGTGTGAGGAAGCACAGGGATGCCGTTTTGAACAAGGGCGAAGATCTTTCTTGCCTGACGTTCGTGATCTACTCGGTATCCCTGTTTTTGTGACCATTTGCAGAAATCCCGAACGAAGCGAGCTTCACCCATATGTTCAACCTGTTTTTCGTCATCGTCTGCGGCATGGCGGAGGACGGAGTTGCACTTGCCAGTATCATCACGCAATACGTGTCCGCAGTGCTGATTCTGATTCATATGGGACGGCAGACGGACGACTGCGCGTTTCGTTTCCGCAACCTGAAATTCGGGCTTGACAGGACCGATGGAAAACGGATTCTCGGGCTTGGAATCCCCGCAGGACTTCAGAATGCCATTTTTGCCGTTGCCAACCTCTTTATTCAGGGCGCGGTCAACTCCTTTGATTCGGTTATGGTCGAGGGGAATTCCGCCGCCGCCAACGCCGATGCTATCATTTATAATATCATGGCGGCATTCTATACAGCCTGCTCGACTTTCATGGGGCAGAATCTCGGAGCCGGAAAGCGGGACCGCGTGCTGAAAAGTTACTTCATCGACATCGCGTATTCCTTTGTAGCAGGCGCAATCCTCGGCGGCGCGCTGTTCCTGTTCGGCAGAGCATTCCTGTCCCTGTTCACCAATGAGGAAGCGGTTGTCGAAGCAGGACTGTTGCGCACGAAAATCATGTGCTTCTCCTATGCGGTCAGCGCTTTCATGGATTGCACCATCGCCGCCAACCGCGGAATCGGCAAGAGCCTTGTGCCGACAATCATCGTGATTATGGGGTCCTGTGTGTTCCGTATCGCGTGGATTTATACCGTGTTCGCCCATTTCCGCACCATCCCGTCCCTGTATCTGCTATACATCTTCTCGTGGACCATCACGGCGATTGCGGAAATCATTTGCTTTACCGTCAACTACAGAAAACCGGCGGCGAACAAAATCTGATATTTGCAAACCTCCCGCACCCGACGGGAGGTTTGCTTTTTTGGTTTCGCTTCACAGAGTTCTCTTTTTCAGGAACGCTTTCTTTTCTCCCCCGCTTGCAATCCGCACGAAAATATGTTATAATGGTAATAATGAATAAACGCGATATGCCGCATTCCATACAAGGAGAGTTTCATGAAACTGATTCATTGTGCTGATATTCATCTGGACGCTCCGCTTGAGTCGGTCTTTCCGCCAGAGGGCGCGCGGGAATACCGTCGGGCAGTCCTTTCCGATTTCTCCGCTTTGGTCGAAACCGCCGACCGAGGCGGTGCGGACGCACTTCTGATTGCGGGCGACCTGTTCGATTCCGACAACACCTCCGAGCGCACCGTGCGCTACGTACTCGACCTTTTCCGAGCACATCCGAACCTCACGGTTTTCTACCTCGCAGGGAATCACGACGGCGGCGGGCTTGACGAGCGGTCCGATTTGCCCGAGAACCTGCACACCTTTGGGCGGGACTGGACCTATTTCGATTTCGGAGAAGTCATGATTGCGGGCGGAACCGCTCCCGACCCCGCCGCGCTCTCCCTGCCACCCGAACGCGTGAACATCGTCCTGCTTCACGGGCAGGTGCGCGGGTCCGGCAAAGGCGGCGAATATTCCATCTCCTTTTCCAAACTCAAAAACAGGAACATCGACTATCTCGCGCTCGGGCATCTGCACGCCTATCGGGAAGCCGCGCTTGACGCGCGCGGTACGGCTTGCTATTCGGGGTGTCTGATGGGTCGCGGCTTTGACGAATGCGGCAAAAAAGGCTACGTGCTTCTGGAAACGGTCAACAGCCGCGTGACGCACAAATTCATTCCGTTTGCCTCCCGCACGTTCCATGAAATCCCCTTTGACGTAAGTGATTATTCCTCCACGCCCGAGTTGGAATCCGCTCTGCGGCAGGCGTTTGAGGGCATTCCGAAAGAGGATTTCTGCCGTTTGGTTCTGAGGGGACAAGTTGACCCCGATTCGCCGCCCGATACGGAACAACTGAAATCCGATTTGCAGGGTCGCTTTGCCCTGCTCCGCGTCCGCGACGAAACGACCCTGCGCATTGACCCGCAGGATTACGAAAACGACATTTCCCTCAAGGGTGAATTCATCCGCAGGGTTCTTGCCTCCGAGCGCGACCCTGCCGAGCAGGAGCGGATTATCACCTGCGGATTGCGCGCCCTGCGCGGAGAGGAGCCTGAAATATGAAACTGCTGCGGTTGGAAATTCAGAATTTTGGAAAATTCAGCGGGTACACCCAAGACCTCACGGATGGATTGAACACACTCTGCGAGGAAAACGGTTGGGGCAAAAGCACGCTGGCGGTCTTTATCAAGGCAATGCTTTACGGGCTTCCTGCCACGCGCAAGACCGACCTTGACCTCAACGAGCGCCGCAAGTACGCGCCGTGGGGCGGCGGGACCTTTGGCGGCAGTCTCTCATTCGAGAGCGCCAAGGGACGGTTCCGCATTGAGCGGGTCTTTGGGCTGAAAGAAGCGCAGGACGAATTCCGCCTGTATGAACTGGATACGAACAAGCCCTCGGACGCTTACGGTCCCGACGTCGGCACTGCCCTGTTCGGCATCGACGCGGACGGATTTGAGCGGAGCGCCTACCTTTCGGAGCGCGCGCTTGACGCAAAAAGCGAAAACGCGTCGGTTCTCTCCAAACTGACGGGGTTGATTGAGGACCCCGACGACATCGGCTGTTATGACGACGCGCAGGCGCTGATTGACAAGCGCCGCCGCTATTACGAAGTGAAAGGCGGCAGAGGGTATCTCTCCGAGTTGGAGACGGAATACAACGAGAAGAAGCAACGTCTTGCTGACCTGCGGGAAAAGGCAGTCACGGAAGCCGAAACCGCCGCCGCACTCCGGGAAGCGGAGAAAAAGACCGCCGCGGCGGAAAAAGCGCTGAACGACTGTCTCGCAGTCAAAAACACCGCCGAGAAAAACCGGCTTTTGCGGTCGCAATACGGTTCTTTGCAAGCCGCCGTGCGTTCCAAAGAACGGCGGGAAGCGGAAATTTCGGGGGCGTTCGGCGGAACGGTCCCCACGGATGCGGAGGTCAGCGCAAACCGTGCGCGGCTTTCGGAGTACCGCAGCACGCAACGGACACTTGCGGATGCCGCGCTTTCCGATGAGGAGCAAAAACGGCTTGCCGACCTGTCCGGTCGCTTTCCGAAAGACATTCCCTCCGCCGCCGATTTTGACCGCGCCGACACTGCGGAGCGCGCGCGGCGCGACGCCGAATCCGCGCTCCGCGGCATGACCGAGCCGGAGGTGTCCCCCGCCGTTTTGCGAGTGCTTCACGTCGGAATTCCGTCGGCGGAAACACTGAACCGCGCGGGTCGGGTGATTGATGACGCGGACCGCCTTGCAGCCGAGGAACGCGCTCCGCATATCACGGAGCGGCGCACGCGGCGAATCCCGCTCTTTCTCCCCCTGCTCGCCCTGCTGTTCGGCATCGGACTGTTCGCCCTGCTTGCGGTCCCCACTCTGTCGCTTCAGCCGCTCCCGTTGGGATTGGGCGGCGGCGCGTTGGTACTTACAGCGCTCATCCTCTTTCTTGCCGGCGGCGCGCCGAAGAAAAGCGCGCATACCGAGCCGAAAAAGCCTACATCCGTCGAGGTGCTGGCGCCGATTGTTTCCATGCTTGAGGGCTACGGTCTGCACCACGCGGGCGGCAACTGTCGGGACGAACTCGCACAACTTTCGATGCTCTGCGGTCAGGCGCGGTCCTATGAGGGAATTCTTCGTCAACTTGCCCCGAAGCGGCGGGAACTGAACGACCGAATCGCCGGAAGCACGGCGGAACTGAACGCATTTTTCGTGAAATACGCTCTGACCGTCCCCGCAAAGGAGAACACCGCGCGCACGCTTGCCCGTCTGCGGAGCGATGCGGACACGTTGGAAGCCCTCCGTCGGCGCGACGCCGCCATGCGGGAAAAACGGGTGGGACTGGAAGAAAAACGGGATGCGGAAAAAGCCGCAATCGCGGCATTCTTCTCCCGTCTGACCGCCGCCCGCGCGGGGAACGCCCCCGAGGACTGCCAGGCGCAGATGGAACGCCTTTGTCTGGAATACCGCCAGTTGCAAAAGGATTTGGCGGAAGCACGACAGTCGGTCAGTGATTTTTACGGAACGCATCGGGCAATTCTGGATACGCCCGAACAACCCGCCGCCGACACTGCGGGAACCGAATCCCGCCTCCGTGCGGCTCTTGAGAACGCCCGCAAGGAAGAAAACGCCCTGCGCGTCAGCCTGAACCGCCTGAGCGACGCGACCGCCGAGATTCCCGAACTGACCGACCGCATTGCCTACCTCGGTGAGGAATCGGCAACGGCGCGCGCCAATTTTGCCACGCTGCGCAAAACCGCCAAGTATCTGGAAGCCGCCAAGGAAGCGCTCTCCACGCGGTATCTGGGCGGAATGCAGGCGGCGTTTGAGCGGCGGCTCGCCCTGCTCGGAAAATCCACCTCCCTGCAGGCAGTCATAGACCCCCAACTTTCCCTGACGGTTCGCGACGGCGGCATCAGTCGGAGCCTTGCGACCGCAAGCCGCGGGACCCGCGACCTGTTGCAATTCTGCGCCCGTCTGGCACTGACCGAGGTCCTTTCCGCAGACGGAGAAAAGCCGTTCCTGCTTCTGGATGACCCGTTCGTCAACTTTGACGCGCCCCATCTCGAGGCGGCACTCGCCTATCTCCGCGCGCTCGGCAAGGACACGCAGATTCTTTATCTTGTCTGTCACGAGAGCCGCGCCGCAAAGGGGACCCGTGCATGATTCGCAATCTGTTTTTCGATTTGGACGATACGTTGCTCGATTTTCGGAAATCGGAGCATGACGCACTGGCAAAAACGCTCCGCGCGGCGGGGATTCCCGTCACCGAGGCGCTTCTCACCCGCTACGCCGAAATCAATGCGGGCTACTGGAAGCGTTTGGAACGGCAGGAGGTCACCCGCGACGCGCTTAAGGTGCTTCGCTTTCGCGACCTGTTTGCCGAAATCGGGACCGACGCCCCGGACCCTGCCGCAATCTGCACCGCTTACGAATGCAGGCTCGGGCAACAGCACCATCTGATTGACGGCGCATCGGAAACGCTTCGGAATCTGTGCAAAAACTACCGTCTGTTTGCGGCATCCAACGGGACAGGATCCATTCAGCGTTCCCGTCTTGCGGGTGCCGGAATCGCGGATTTGTTTAGCGGCTTGTTGATTTCGGAAGAACTTGGCGCGTCAAAGCCCGCAAAAGCGTTTTTTGACGCCTGCTTTGCCCGCTTTCCCGACCTCAAACTGAAACGGTCCGAAACCGCCATAATCGGCGACAGCCTGACCTCCGACATTGCGGGCGGTCACGCCGCGGGACTTCTGACCGTTTGGTTCAATCCCGCCCGCTCCGAAAACCGCACCGCCATCCGTCCCGACGCGGAAATCACGGCGTTACGGGAATTGTACGAGAGGGAAATTCTTGGGGCATTGTCTCAAAGGCAGTCCCCTACAGTCTGACGACCGGCTTGCTTTGGCGCTCGGCAAGTTTGACAAACTGCTCCGCTCCGCCGCCGCGATGGACATAGGCAATGACAAAGTCGGAATGCTTTACCATCCATCGGTTGCGATAGGAGATGGCAAAGCGCGGAGGGACTTTCTCGATTCCCTCGGGCAGGAGCAGATTTTCGGAATAAACAGGGACCTCCATGGTCCTGTCGTATATGCGCGGGAGGTAGGCAAGAACCGTTTCAAACCTGACCGTCGGATACTGCGGCAGGACCTTTTGAAGTGCGCGGTATGACATATAATCGAAATCTCCCGTTGTGCCGACATAGAAATGCGTGACTCCGCGCTCCGTTATCATCCCCTCAATCTCCGCGCATATCGCAGGAAACAGCGACTGCGGCGCGTCATGGTGTCCGAAAAATGTACAGGATAGCATTGAAATTCTCCTTTCGGATTTCTGAAATTCAAATTAGATTTCCGGAATTCAAACGAACGTCACCCTCATCCGTCACCGCAGGTGACACCTTTTCCCTCAAAGGGAAAGGTTATTTGTGCGAATTCGTTTCGGCAATACTTAAGGCAATACCGCGCAATTACGCCATCGGAATTGCGCGGTGTTGCTTTTTCAACAATCGGACGATATCCACCGCACGGCTACCGTCGGTGTCATCCTGAGCGGAGCGGCACAGCAGGTGAATCGGCGAACATACAGCCTGAATCCGCCGCGAAGTCGAACCCCGTAGGGGCGCCCGCAGGCGGGATCTCGGCAGTGCGTAAAGACGAACTATGACAGCCCCCGCACGGAATCTCTGCATGTTGTGAATCCCTTTTTTCTCTTATCCCTCACATCATTATATTATATCATATTATTTACGATATTTCAATATATAAAACGTATATATTACGATAATAAATCGGCCTTTACACGATACAATATAGTATAAAGGCGGTGATAACAGAATGTATCCTGAAGAATTTGCGCCAAGATTGGTAAAACTCCGCATGGAAAAAGGAATTTCCGCGCGGGACATGAGCCTTTCCATCGGTCAAAACCCAAGTTATATCAATACAATCGAAAGCGGGAAAGCGCTCCCGTCCATGACGGTATTTTTCTATATCTGCGAGTATCTCGACATCTCCCCTGCCGAGTTTTTTGAGACGGACTCCCAATCTCCCGTCCGTCTGCGCGAATTGCTCGCCGACCTCAAACGTCTCTCCCCCGCTCAGTTGGATTCCATCCATGTAATCGTAAAAGGATTGATTCGTTGATTGGTACGGTTGCAGTTTCGATGATTTTTTCAAAGACCTATAAAAAGAGTGCCTACCTGAGGCACTCTTTTCTTTTCCATCCGTCCGTTCGCACCCTCAATCGATGCGTTGCTTCTCATCAGGAAGCGCCATCGCATCCTTGCGTCCCCCGCGTCAGTGGACGAGAACGGGCATTGAGACGAGCATATTTTCAAGAAAGATTCCGTAACCCGCGGTCGGGTCGTTAATCAGGACGTGCGTCACAGCCCCAACCAGTTTGCCGTCCTGGATAATCGGAGAGCCGGACATCCCCTGCACGATTCCGCCCGACGCTGCCAACAGCGCAGGGTCGGTAATCTTCACGCTGAAGCATTTGGAACCGGTCGCGGAACGGTCAATGTTGGAAAGTTCCACGCGATAGCGCCCGATTTTGTTGCTGTCCAGCGTGCAGAAAATTTCGGCACTTCCCTCTTGGACGTCATTCCGCAGGCCAACCGGAAGTGCTTCGGTCGGAGCCTGCGGCGGGTCACTGAAGACACCCCACACGCCGCACCCCGAATTGCCGAGTAATGCCCCCGACTTCCCCGGATTAAAATACCCTTTCAGTTCCCCCGGTGCGCCAACCGCCCCCTTGACCACCGAACTGATGGTCACATCCGAGACCGTCCCGCGCCGCATGGCAATCAGTTCGCCCGAATCCGCATCGCAGATTCCGTGTCCCAGACCCGCAAACGCACCCGTTTCGGGGATGATAAAAGTCACGGTCCCGATTCCGGCGCCGCTGTCACGGACCCAGATTCCCGTTTTGTAGCGCGATTCCGCCGCGCACCAGACCGGTGTCAGACGAACCTCAATCTCCGCACCGTTCCGACGGCAGAGCAGAACCAATTCCCGCCCGTTGCAACGTTCAATCTTGTCTGTCAGTGCAGACGCACCACCGATAGGTTCCCCGTCCACCTTGAGAATCATGTCGCGCAGTTTCAGTCCCGCAGTCGCGGCGGGATTGACCTTTTTTCCATTCTGCTCAAAGTCGCAAAAGCCGACCACCGTAACCCCTTCCGTCAGGAAACGCACGCCGAACGGCATTCCTCCCGGCAAAAGCGTCAAATCCCCCAATTCATCCGCATTGATGCAGGCGAGCGGATCCGCAACGCCAACCGAAGCGCAGGCGGCACATGGGACTGATTTTCCGACGGCAGCGGTCCCGAAAGCCATGACGGCGGGTTGACTGAACATTTCATATCCTTCCTGCGGCGCCCCCTGCCACGCGTCCGCGGGGACGCAGGAAAGCAACGTACCCACCGAAAGGAGCAGGCACCACAGGAGCTTCCGAATCACATTTTTCATTCTGATCACATTCCTTTACTGAGGCAACACCGCTTTCAGCACGGTTCACGCCTGATTTACGGCACGCTTTCCTGCCGCAGACACCACGGCAAAACCGATTGCTGCACAGATTGCTTGCCGCTATTTAATTTGCACCGTTTGGAGGACTTTCATGACTAACAAATTGTATGCGAAAAACCATTTTTTCCGACCGACGGTACAGAAAGTGAACAGAACCCGTGCGGTTATTGTTTCCGTAATCCGCCAAAGCATACACAGACTGAGCAAAGCGGAAAAAAATACAAAAAAAGCGGCGCTGTCCAAACGGAACAGCACCGCCGCCGTCAGCATCCCGCGGACTGTCCCCCCGCGGTAGCGATGGACTGTAGCATAGAACCGGTGCGGTAAAGAATCTTTTCCGCCTTTTTGGACATCCGCCAGAATTTCATTTGGCGACTGTTCCAAATTGCAGCCGCTCCGGCACCAAGGATAGCCAACCCGCCGGTTGTACCGAGAATCGCCCATAACAACTTCTGGTTTTTCATCATACGCCTCCGAAAAGAAAAATTTCAGTTGTTAGTATGCGCGGAATCGCGGCGTATATGTATCGGGAGATGCAATTTCACGGGACGGAGCGAAAAAGACGACAAAAACGTCGGCAGAAAAAAAGGCAGCAAAAACATGATAAAAATGAAGAAAAAGGGTTGACAACCGAAAAAAAAAGTGGTATAATAACAAGGTGCCGGAAAAGAGGTACAATCTGGGTGTGGCGCAGTTGGTAGCGCGCTACCTTGGGGTGGTAGAGGCCGCAAGTTCAAGTCTTGTCACTCAGACCAGAAAAACTCGAATAATTGGTGATTATCCACTGATTGTTCGGGTTTTTTCTTTTGGCTTTTGGTGATTTTTAACATTGCCAAATTATTCGTATTAAGTTCACAACACTCGTTCTACGAATTTTCTACGAATTATTCTCGATTTCTTCACCGATATTATCGTAGATTTCCTCGCTCGACAGGCGTTTATTCTCCTGCCGGGCTTTCTTTTTTGCTTGCTTCTTATCATCTCGTACCAGATTGAGTCTTGCGTGTTGGCAATAGAACCTTCTGCCAAACTCATCCATACGGAATAACTTTTTGTGATTATTGTTCTTTGCCATTGCGGTTCTCCTTATTTATATAACTGATACTTTCGGCTGATTTGGTGAGCAAGCTCATCGGGGAGCGGGCGGAAGCCAATGCAAGTCAGAGTTCTTCCGACGCCATTTTCATCTACTTCCTCTGGGTTAAGTTCGGTTAGAAGGTTTGTTGGCGGCGAGAGTTTCAAACTCCTTCATAATCGCTGTGCAAAC
>CAZVYZ010000051.1:0-10239 GCA_964630695.1 uncultured Ruminococcus sp. | reverse complement strand
GCGGACGCCCTCACGCGTATCTCCGGAAATTCGGCATCTGCCGTATCTGCTTCCGCAACCTCGCCTACAAGGGTGAGATTCCGGGCGTAAAGAAGGCTTCGTGGTAAGAAAATAAGGTAATACAACGCAATGCCAACGGTGCAGTTGCGCAGTATTGCCTTCCCCCAACTATCGGCAGGAAATCAAACCGGTCGGAAAAGGAACCGACAGTCCGATTTAACCGCCGATATGCCGCCGGACAATGGGTCCGGCAGCAAGATGAATTGTACTTGCATAAGGAGGAAATTGAAATGCAAATGTCAGATGTAATTGCCGATATGCTCACCAGAATCCGCAACGCGAACAACGCGAAGCACCAGACGGTTGACATTCCGGCATCCAACTTGAAGAAAGCGATTGCCGAAATTCTGGTTGCGGAGGGCTATGTGAAGTCCTACAGCGTCATTGATGACGGCAAGCAGGGCGTGATTCGCGTTACGCTGAAGTACCTGCCCGGCAAACAGAAAGTCATCCGCGGTATCCGTCGCGTATCCAAGCCCGGTCTGCGTATCTACGCAAGTTGCGAGGATATGCCGAACGTGATGAACGGTCTCGGTATCGCAATCGTGTCCACATCCAAGGGAATCATGACGGGCAAGAAGGCGCGCTCGCTGAACGTCGGCGGCGAAGTCCTCGCGTTCGTGTGGTAATCGGAAAGGGGAGGTAATCGAAATGTCAAGAATCGGAAGAATGCCCGTAGTCATTCCCGAAGGCGTGACCGTTACCGTCGCAGACGGCAACCTCGTTACGGTCAAGGGAAAACTCGGAACCCTGACGGAACAACTCCACCCCCGTATGACCATCACGGTCGAGGGCAATCATGCCTATGTCGCACGTCCCACGGACGAAAAAGAGGACCGCAGCCTGCACGGTCTGACGAGAGCGCTGCTTCACAACATGGTCGTCGGTGTCACCGAGGGCTATGCGAAGAAACTGGAGATCGTCGGCGTCGGCTACAAGGTCATCAAGCAGGGCAAAACCATTCAGTTGTATCTGGGTCACTCGCTGATGCCCAACGGCCAGCCGCAGGCGAAATTCTGCCTGACCGAAGAGAACGGCATCACGTTCGACGTTCCGGATGCAAACACCATCATTGTCAAGGGCGTTGACAAACAACTTGTCGGTCAGACGGCTGCCGTCATCCGCGGCAAGAGACCGCCGGAGCCGTACCACGGCAAGGGCGTGAAGTATGCCGACGAGCATATCCGCCGCAAGGCAGGTAAGACCAGCAAGGGCAAATAATTGAAAGGAGTGAAGTGACATGGTATCAAGAAAAGATGCAAACAAGGCTCGCCTGAAGAGACACAAGAGAATCAGAGCCAAGATTTCCGGTACTGCGGAACGTCCGCGTCTGGCTGTGTATCGCTCGAATGCGAACATCAGCGCACAGATTATCGACGACGTAAAGGGCGTGACGTTGGTCAGCGCTTCCACTTTCGGTCAGGGCTTTGAGGGCAACGGCGGCAACAAGGAAGCGGCTCGCGAGATTGGTAAGCGGCTCGCGGAGAAAGCAGTAGCGGCGGGAATCACCGAGGTCGTGTTCGACCGCGGCGGTTACCTGTATCACGGACGTGTATCGGAACTGGCTGAAGGCGCTCGCGAGGGCGGTCTGAAGTTCTGATTTTCCGGTTTATACACTGTTCAACAAACTCACGTTTATTGAATATTTTGGAGGAAGAAAATGGCTGACAAATTTAATCCCGCTGAGCATGATCTCAAAGAATCGCTCATCGCGCTCAACCGTGTATCCAAGACGGTCAAGGGCGGTCGTATTGCCCGCTTTGCGGCGCTGATGGTCGTCGGTGACGGCGCAGGTCACGTCGGAGTGGGTCTGGGTAAGGCGGCGGAGGTTCCGGAAGCGATCCGCAAGGGAATCGAAGACGCAAAGAAGAATATGGTAACGGTTGCGCTGAAGGGCACCACCATTCCGCATCAGGTAATGGGCGTGTTCGGCGCGGGCAAGGTTCTCCTGAAGCCTGCCGCTCCCGGTACCGGTATTATCGCAGGCGGCAAGGTCCGTATGGTCCTTGAAGCTGCCGGCATCAAGAATATCCGCGCAAAGTGCCTGCGCTCCAACAATCCGACCAACGTTGTCAAGGCGACGATGGAGGGTCTGAAGGAGCTTCGCACGGCTGAGGAGGTTGCGAAGATTCGTGACATTCCCACCGAGCAGGTCAAGGGTTGAGCAGGAGGTGCAGAGCATGAAAAAAGTGACACTGACGAAGAGCCTCATCGGCGCGAAGCCGAACCAGAAGGCGACTGCAAAATCTCTGGGACTTGCCAAAATCGGTGACTGCATCGTTCACAAGGACGACGCGGTTCTCGCCGGCAAGGTGAAGATTCTTGCGCATCTCGTGACGGTGGAAGCCGTTGAAAATGCTTAAAGGAGGGAAACGCAGATGAAACTTCATGAACTCACTCCCGCAGAGGGTTCCGCCCGCGCCGCATGGCGCAAGGGCAGAGGCGCCGGCTCCGGCAACGGAAAGACGGCAGGTAAGGGACACAAGGGTCAGAACGCACGCTCCGGCGGCGGTGTCAGACCCGGGTTCGAGGGCGGTCAGTTCCCGATCTACAGACAGCATCCCAAGAGAGGCTTCAAGAATCAATTCGCAAAGAACTACGCGATTGTGAACGTTGCGGACCTTGAGCGGTTCGTGGACGGGACCGAGGTCGATTTGGACATCCTGTTGGCGGCGAAAATCGTTCGCAAGCCTCTGGACGGTCTGAAGGTGCTCGGCAACGGCGAGCTTACCAAGAAGCTGACAGTGAAAGCGGCGGTCTTCTCGGCGGCTGCCAAGGAAAAGATCGAGGCGGCGGGCGGTAAGGCAGAGGAGGTATAATTATGAATCAGATGATCCAGACCTTCAGAAATGCTTGGAAGATCGCTGATATCCGTAAAAAACTCCTCTTTACCCTGTTCATCGTGCTGATTTACCGCATCGGCGCAAACCTCTATGTTCCTTTCGTGGATACCGACCAGCTTCTGTTCGTGAAAACCTATCAGAACGCGATGTCCGCCGGTATCTTCCAGCTCGTGAATATGTTCTCGGGCGGTGCCTTTGAGCAGGCAACCCTGTTCGCTCTGTCGGTTTCGCCGTATATCACCGCATCCATCGTGATGCAACTTCTGACCATCGCCATTCCCTATCTGGAGAATCTCTCCAAGGAGGGCGAGGAAGGAAAGAAGAAAATCAATGCCTACACGCGTGTTGTGACGGCAATTCTTGCGGTCATCACCGCGTTCGGCTACGTGACCATGCTGAATTCCTACGGCTGCCTTGCTGTCAGCAAGAGCGACGGCGCACTCTACTATTTCGCATATGTCGTGATGATTGCCTGCTTCTGCGCAGGTGCCGCGATCATCATGTGGATGGCGGAGCGCATCAACGAAAAGGGCATCGGCAACGGTATCTCCATTATCCTGTTCGCGAACATCATTTCGCGCGGCAGCACGATGGTGAACGCGCTGATTGCGCTGCTCAAAAACTCGGAAGGACAGTTCCTCTCCGGTTGGAGACTGGCACTCGGGATTCTGTGGATTGTTCTCTATGTTGCGGTTGCTGTCGCGGTTGTGGGACTGATTGTCTGGTTCACCAACTCCGAGGAGCGCATCCGCATTCAGTACGCGAAGAAAGTCGTCGGACGGAAAATGTACGGCGGTCAGACCAGCAACCTGCCCCTCAAGATGAACATGGCGGGCGTGATGCCGATCATCTTCGCAAGTTCTATCGTTTCCATTCTGCCGACCATCGCGAACTTCTTTGGAGAGAGCAACGGCTTCCGCAAGTTCGTGACCAACTATCTCGGAACCAACACGCCTGTGTATATCTTCCTGTATCTGGTGTTCCTGTTCCTGTTCTCCTACTTCTACATTATGATCTCGTTCAACCCCGTTGAAGTGGCGAACAACATTCAGAACAACGGCGGGTCGATTAAGGGCTACCGTCCCGGGTCCGAGACCGCAAACTATATCAAGAGACACCTGAACCGCATTACCGCGATTGGTGCCGTGTTTCTCTCCGTTATCGCGTGCGTGCCGATGATTATCGGCGTGTTCGTGACCAATACGGCGTTTTCCACC
Source organism: uncultured Ruminococcus sp. (assembly GCA_964630695.1). Classification (GTDB taxonomy): domain Bacteria; phylum Bacillota; class Clostridia; order Oscillospirales; family CAG-272; genus UMGS1865. The sequence goes on along the minus strand of CAZVYZ010000051.1, from coordinate 6,119 downwards.
CTGCTGTCGTTCGGCGGTTCTTCGCTGCTGATTGTGGTCGGGGTTGCGCTTGAGACGGTCCGCTCGGTTGAGGCACAGATGAAGCTGCGGAATTACAAGGGATTCCTTGACTGATACACGAGAAAGGATTCATCGTTTTATGAATATGATTTTACTGGGAGCGCCCGGAGCGGGAAAAGGTACCCAATCCGCGAAAATCTCCGAAAAATATCACATTCCCGCAATCGCAACGGGGGACATCCTCCGCAGTGCGATGAAAAACGAAACCGAACTTGGGAAAGCGGCAAAATCCTACGTGGAAGCCGGCAAGTTGGTTCCCGATGAAGTTGTAATCGGTATTATCAAAGAATATCTTGCGACCGACGCGTGCAAGAACGGCTTCATTCTGGACGGTTTTCCCCGTTCCATTCCGCAGGCGAAAGCACTGGATGAAATGGGCGTTCGGATTGACGTGGTTCTGAACATTGAGGTCGAGGACGAAAAAATCATTGAACGCATGAGCGGACGGCGCGTCTGCTCCTGCGGTGCATCCTATCACGTTGCCCATAATCCTCCCAAGAAAGAGGGGGTTTGTGACAAGTGCGGAGAGGCGCTGTACGTCAGAGCCGATGACTCCGCAGAAACCGTTAAGAACAGACTTGCAACCTTTCACGCACAGACCGAGCCGCTCAAGGAATACTATTCCGCAAAGGGCAATCTCGTAACCGTGCACGGACAGGAGGAAGTGGCGGATACCACCGCCCTCGTGTTCGAGGCTTTGCGTCCGTTCGAGGCAAACAAATGATTCACCTGAAGAATTCGCAGGAAATTTCCGCGATGAAGGACGCGGGTCGTATTACGGGCGAGGCATTGTTGGTCGCCCGTGATATGGTCCGCCCCGGCGTCAGCACCTATGAAATCAATCAGGCGATTGAGCGCTATATCCGGAAGTGCGGCGCAGAGCCGACCTTCCTCGGATACGGCGGGTTCCCCGCAAGTGCCTGCATCAGCATCAACGACGAGATTATCCACGGAATCCCCTCCAAAAAGCGGATTCTCGAGGAGGGTGACATCGTAAAGATTGATACGGGCGCAACCTACCACGGATACGTCGGCGATTCGGCGAGAACCGTTCCGGTCGGAGCGGTCAGCGCCGAGGCGGAAAAACTCATCAAGGTAACGAGAGACAGTTTTTTCGCGGGCGTCGGACAGGTCAGGGTCGGTAACCGGTTGGGCGATGTCGGTCATGCAATCGACGCGCTGGTCGTGGAGAACGGCTTCAGCACCGTCAGGCGCTACGTCGGACACGGCATCGGGACCGATATGCACGAAGCACCGGACGTTCCGAACTACGGAACGGCGGGCAGAGGCATCCGGCTCTGCGCGGGAATGACGATTGCGATTGAACCGATGGTAAACGTCGGAACCTTTGAGGTTCGGGAAATGCCGGACGGCTGGACGGTCAAAACTGCGGACGGTGCGCTCTCGGCGCACTACGAAAACACCGTGGCGCTGACGAGCGACGGCGTGCTGATTCTCACATTGGTGGAGAACGATTTCTAAGTCACAAACAGAATCAGGTAAGGAGGGATTATTCTGGCACAGAAGGATGATGTCATCGAGTTTGAAGGCGTGGTCGTGGAAGCACTCCCGAACGCGTGTTTTCGGGTCAAACTCCCGAACGGACATATGGTGACAGCGCATATTTCCGGCAAACTGAGAATGAACTATATCAAGATACTGCCGGGTGACCGCGTGACCATTGAAGTGTCGGTCTACGACCTGACAAAGGGACGCATCACATGGCGTGCGAAATGAGCCGGCACCGCGGGGAACCGACGGTACGGCACCACAACAAAGCAAGAAAGGTACGGTAGGGACAATGAAGGTAAAACCATCCGTCAAGAAGATTTGCGAGAAATGCAAAATCATCAAGAGAAAAGGCAAAATCATGGTCATCTGCGAAAACCCGAAGCATAAGCAGAGACAGGGTTGAGTGACCTGACCAAAATCAACAGAGAGGTGAAAAAAGAGAATGGCTCGTATAGCTGGTGTTGATATTCCGAACAACAAGCGCGTCGAAATCGCCTTGACCTATATCTACGGAATCGGGCGCAAGAGCGCAAACGACATCCTCGCCAAGACCGGTATCAATCCCGATACCCGCGCGAAAGATTTGACCGAGGATGAGGTCGCGAAACTCCGTGACGAAATCGAAAACTCTTACACCGTTGAGGGTGACCTCCGCCGCGATGTTGCTCTGAACATCAAGAGAATGGTGGAGATTAACTGCTACCGCGGTATCCGTCACAGAAAGGGTCTGCCGGTCAGAGGTCAGCGGACCAAGACCAACGCGAGAACCCGCAAGGGTCCCGCAAAGACCATCGCTAACAAGAAGAAGTAAAGGAGTGGCATAAAATGGCTAAAGTTGCAGCAACAGCAAAAAAGGTTGTGAAGAAGCGCCGCGAGAGAAAGAACATTGAAAAAGGTTCTGTTCATATCCAGTCGACCTTCAACAACACGATTGTTACCATTTCGGATGCCGAGGGCAATGCAATCTCGTGGGCGTCTGCCGGCGAGTTGGGCTTCAAAGGCTCGAGAAAGTCGACGCCGTTCGCCGCACAGTCCGCGTCGGAAACCGCAGCAAAGATTGCGCTTGACCACGGCCTGAAAACGGTTGAGGTGTTCGTCAAGGGACCGGGTGCCGGACGTGAATCCGCAATCCGCGCGTTGGAGACTGTCGGTCTTCAGATTACCCTGATTAAGGACGTGACGCCGATTCCGCACAACGGTTGCAGACCGCCTAAGCGCAGACGCGTATAATTTCGGGAGGTACAAACATTATGGCAAGATATACAGGACCTGTATGCAGACTGTGCCGCAGAGAAGGCACCAAACTCTTCCTCAAGGGTGACCGCTGCACGACCGGCAAGTGCGCACTGGACCGCAGAAGCACGGTTCCGGGTCAGCACGGCGCCGCAAACAAGAAAATCAGAGAGTACGGAATGCAACTTCGCGAGAAGCAGAAGACCAGAAGATACTACGGTGTGCTGGAAAAGCAGTTCGTCAACTACTTTGAAGAGGCTGACCGCAAGGAGGGCATGACCGGTGAAAACCTGATTTGCCTGCTTGAGAGACGTCTGGACAATGTGGTTTACAGAATGGGCTTTGCGGCATCGCACAAGGAAGCACGTCAGTTGGTTCTGCACGGTCACTTCACGCTCAACGGCAAGAAAGTCAATATTCCGTCGCTGATTGTGAAAGCCGGCGACGTGGTTGCAGTCAAGGAATCCAGCCGTTCGTCCGAGAAGTTCAAGGCGCTGGCGGAATCTGCGGCGACGCATCACGCTCCGAAGTGGTTGGAAGTCAAGGCTGACGCATTTACCGCAAAGGTTACGGCACTTCCCGCAAGAGAGGATGTCGACTTCGACTTCAACGAACAACTTATCGTCGAACTTTATTCCAAGTAATCCACCCGTTTCCAAACGGTTCGGCGCTGTGCGGGTTGCATAACCGAATCGGAACCGCAAACTATCATTTTTGAATAAAAGGAGGTTTATTTGGAATGATTGAGATCGAAAAGCCCAATATCACGACATCCGACCTGAGTGACGACGGCAGACACGGTATCTTTATCGTGGAGCCTCTTGAGCGCGGCTACGGCATTACGCTTGGAAACTCTCTGCGCAGAGTCCTTATCAGTTCACTTCCGGGTGTAGCGGTAACGAATATCAAAATCGACGGTGTTCTTCAGGAATTTTCCACGATTCCCGGTGTGACCGAGGATGTGACCGAAATCGTCCTGAACGTCAAAGGAATTACGGCGAAACTGCATTGCAGCAGTCCCAAGACCGTTATCATTGACGTGACCGGTGAGCGCGATGTCACCGCGGGCGATATTAAGCAGGACTCGGACATCGAAATCCTGAATCCGGAGCATCATATTGCGACGGTTGGCGAAAACGAGCGCTTCTATATGGAGTTGACGTTCGCACACGGTCGCGGCTATGTCTCGCAGGAGAGAAACAAGCAACTGCACGCGCAGACGCTTGGTGTTACGGCGTTCGCGCCAATCGGGACCATTTACACCGATTCTATCTACACGCCGGTCTACAATGTCAAGTACACGGTGGACAACACGCGTGTCGGCAGTAACATTACGGATTACGATAAACTCACATTGGAAGTTCTGACCAACGGGACCATCTCCGCCAAGGAAGCGGTTTCGCTGGGCGCCAAGATCCTCAACGAGCATCTCAACCTGTTTGTGGATTTGTCCGATGAAGCAAAGAAGGCAGAGATTATGGTCGAAAGAGAAGAGACCATCAAGGAAAAGGTCCTTGAGATGACCATTGAGGAGCTTGACATGTCCGTTCGTAGTTTCAACTGTCTGAAGCGCGCGGGCATTGACACGGTGGAAGATCTGACCAACCGCACCGAGGAGGATATGATTAAAGTCCGGAACCTCGGTAAGAAATCTCTGGAGGAGGTCATCCAGAAACTCCACAGTTTGGGGCTTGACCTGCGCAGAGAAGAGGAATAAGCGTCAGATTGCAACAAGATGAAATACTTTTCCTATACAGCAGAAGGAGGGAAATCAAATGCCCGGAACAAGAAAACTCGGCAGACCGACCGCGCACAGAGTAGCGATGCTGCGCGGAATGGTCACCTTACTGCTTGAGAACGGACAGATCGAAACCACGCTCGCAAGAGCAAAGGAAGTCCGCTCGATGGCAGAAAAAATGATTACACTCGGCAAAAAGAACACGCTGGCAAGCCGCCGTGCGGCGCTGGCGTATATCACCAAGGAGAGCGTGGTAACCAAGTTGTTCACCGAAATCGCTCCGTCCTACGCAGACCGCAACGGCGGTTACACCCGCATTCTCAAGCTCGGCAATCGCAGAGGCGACGCGGCTGAGATGGCAATCGTTGCACTGGTGAAGGACGAAAAGGCTGTGGAGACCGCTCCTGCGACCACCGCAACCGAGGCTCCCAAGGCAGAGGCGACCGAGGCGGCTCCCGCTGAAAAGGCTCCCGCAAAGAAGCCCGCCGCGAAGAAGTCGACCACCACAAAGAAGGCGGACGGCGAGAGCGCAAGCACGGCGAAGAAGCCGGCGGCGAAGAAGACCACGACCGCAAAGAAAGCAACTGCGGCTGACGGTGAAGCGGCTCCCGCAAAGAAGCCCGCAGCGAAGAAGACCACCAAAAAGGCAGAGGAAACTCCCGCCGAGTAAGCAAAAAGGAAGTCGACCAACGGTCGGCTTCCTTTTTGCTCATTCCGGATGGAAGTGGGAAAGGTCTTAAGACCTCGGGGCATTGCCCCGAACCCCACTTAAAAATTTCAAGAACTTTAACCAAGGGGGATTTCTCCCCTAGGTTTATGTGGTGGTGATTCCTTATGTAGCCGTGTACGCGTTACGAATTCCGGCTGCTCCCGCGCCCAATCCCGTCCAGCGGGATTGGGACGGCGGCTATCGCCGCTCGCTCCCGCTACCGGATAGAAAAAGTTCAGGTTAGTTGTTGAATGGTGCGGAACGACCCATGTGTCGTTCCGTTTCGGTTGTAAGTTACTTGTTGACTTCCAAATATAAATTATTCGTGAGTGCCGAGATTCCGCCTGCTGGCGCCCCTACGGGGTTCGACTCCGCGGCGGGTGGGGCTGTATTGCTCGCCTTTTTGCCCATCATGCCGCTCCGCTCAGAATGACACGGAGAAAAGCCGTGTAGTGGGATATAATCTAAAAGTTGCTAAAGTTACTTTAGTTCGTTATTCGTATACAGTTACTTTATAAACCCCAATATTTATAACCCACCTAACAAACAGCCCACTTTGTCATTTCAGAGCAAACGCCTACGGCGTTCCGTCGAACCCCGTAGGGGCGCCAGCAGGCGGAATCTCGGCACTCACATAACGGATAATATCCGAAACGATTTTGCCCACCAAACGAGCGCGATAGCCGCACTTTGTAACAAATCCGTACCTCCCTAACGACAAAAACTTCCCCCGCGACCCCGCCATCCTACAAAGCGAATCAAATTTCCGCTTCGTAAATGGCGGGGTCATGGGGGAAGTTCTCGGGGCGAGGGGGAGGTTTGGAGGGGGAGAGGGTCCCTCTTTCAAGAGGACCCCTCTCCCCCTCC
>CAZVYZ010000050.1:0-10550 GCA_964630695.1 uncultured Ruminococcus sp. | reverse complement strand
CTAAGACCTCGGGACCCTGTCCCGAACCTAAGACCTCGGGACCCTGTCCCGAACCCTGCTTAGGAAACTTCTTGAAAGAAGTTTCCTAAGAACTTTCAAGAACTTTAACCCAATCGGATTATTATTTCTATCTTTATGTTTTATGCTGTGCTGCTTTATGTAGCCGTTTATGTGCTACGAATTCCGGCTGCTCCGAGCCAAATCCCGTCCGGCGGGATTTGGACAGCGGCGGCAACCGGTTGCCTTGCTTCTCTCCGCTACCGGATAGAAGTGGTAGAAAGTTAGTTAGCGGACGGGCGGAACGACCCATGTGCCGTTCCGCGTGCCGTTTTCAACACCGTTTTTGGGGAGGAACGGTACCGCTCTCCAAAATCTCTGCCGCTTTTTCCTTTTTTCTCTTGCAAAAGCAGGACAAGTATGGTAAAATAAAGGTAATCGGAAAAAACGGACGGATGGGAATATGGTATTTTCGGCTCTTTTCTTTCTTTTCTTTTTCTTTGTCATCTGTATGGCTCTGCTCTACACGCGTAAGACCCTGCGCGGGCAGAATACTGTACTGTTGATTTTTTCGTTGATTTTTTATGCGTGGAGCGGTCCTGCGCTCCTGATTCTTCTGCTTGCCATGACGTTCATCTGTTGGTTGGCGGGCAGAACGCTCGGGAGTGTGCGTATCCCGTTTTATCGGCGTGCTGTTCTCTTTATGACGGTTGCGGTCTGCCTCCTCATCTTCGGCTTTTTCAAGTATTCCGGCTTCCTTGCTTCGACCCTGCAATCCATCTTCCGCTTTGACACGGTTCTGCCCGATATTCTGCTCCCCATCGGAATTTCGTTCTATACATTCCAATTGCTTTCCTATGTTGCGGACGTTTACCGCGGCGAGGTGGAGCCGCAGAAAAATTACCTCATGCTCCTGCTGTATGCCGCGCTGTTCCATCAATGCGTGGCGGGACCCATTGTCCGCTACAGTGACGTTGCGGCGGAACTCACGGACCGCAAAATCCGTTTGGCGGATATTTCGGCGGGTATCACGCGCTTCTCTTTGGGGCTTGCGAAAAAAGCAATCCTTGCGAACTATTGCGGCTCGCTTGCGGATACGGCGCTCTCTGCCGAGGCATTGGCGGGCGCTTCGAGCGGGACGGTGTTCCTCGGAACCGTCTTTTATATGCTCCAGATTTATCTTGATTTCTCCGCCTATTCCGATATGGCAATCGGGATGGGACTGATGTGCGGTCTGCACTATTGCGAGAACTTCAACTACCCCTATTGCGCCGATTCGGCAACCGATTTCTGGCGGCGGTGGCACATCTCACTTTCCACGTTCTTCCGCGACTACGTTTACATCCCGCTCGGCGGAAACCGCCACGGCAGACGGCGGCAAATGCTGAATCTGTTCATTGTCTGGTTCCTCACGGGGCTGTGGCACGGTGCGTCGTGGAACTACGTCCTCTGGGGGCTTTACTGGTTCGTCCTGCTTGCGGGTGAAAAACTGTTTCTGCATACCCCTTATGCGGAATTGCCGCTCTGGAGACGGATTTTGCGGCACTGCGGGCTTCTCGTGGGGGTCTGGTTCGGTTGGATACTTTTCTATTTTGAGGACCTGTCGCTCTTCGGCACGGCGATTGCGGACCTGTTCTTCCGCAACGGCTTCTGGGACCTGAATGCCCGTCTGATGCTCGTCAACAACCTGTTTTTCCTTGCGGTTGCGGTTGCTGCCTGCACGCCGCTGTTGCCCGCTGTGGTCAAGCGGGTGCGCGAGGCGGCGAAAACGACTCCCGCGTGGAGCGGTTTCTCGGGAGCGGTGTCGGTTGCGGCACCGGTGGTGCTGTTGTTCTTCTCGTTCCTTTCGTTGGTCGGGAATACCTACAACCCGTTCCTTTATTTCCAATTCTGAGCGGAGGTTGTCATGAATACGGAACAAAAACAATATGATGCTCCGACAAAGCAGACTCCGTCGGAGCAACAACCGGAGGCGAAGAAACCGCCCGTTACGGAGTTGCCCGCAAAGGGACACTGTATGCTCCTCTCCGGGCGGGAAAAGACCGACGTTGCCAAAATTCTGGGCTTTGCGGGTGCGCTGCTGGTCATCGGGTTTGTGGGACTGCTCTTTTTCCTCCGACCGAGCGAATCGCAGGCGGAAAAGCGGAAGTTGACCGAATTTCCCTCATTCACATGGGCGGATTTTGTGGACGGAACTTATTTTTCCGCAATTACCACATGGTACGCCGACACCTTCCCCGGACGGGACGGGTTAATCTCTATTCAGCAGGCACTGGAAAACCTTTATGGCATCCGCACGGTGCGGGTGGTGAAGCCGAATACGCCGTCGGGCGGAAATACGGGCGGCGGCGCAACCCCGGGGCACGACGACGGCACGCCCGTGGAAAAACTCGGGACGATGTACATCAAGGGAAACCAAGCCTTTGAATCCTATTGTTACAACGAGAGCGCGGCGGCGCGGTATGCGGAAATCCTGAACCGTGCGGCGGAAGCCATGCCGAACGCGAAAGTTTACGACCTGATTGTGCCGCTTTCGTATTCGGTCAACCTGACCGAGCGTGAGCAGGCGCAGTTCGGTATGTCGGATGCGGGCGTATCAATCAATAAAATGTACGCGATGATGAACGCATCGGTCGGCAAAATTTCGATTTTGCCGGAGTTGTTGAACCACAAGAACGAGTATCTCTATTTCCGCACCGACCACCATTGGACGGCGCGGGGCGCATACTATGCTTACCGTACTTTCTGCGAGAATGCCGGACTGACTCCGAAAGAGTTGAGTTCGTGGAAGCACATGGAATTTGAGGGATTTCTCGGAACACTCTACAGCGAAGCGGGCAGACCATCAGCGCTCGGCGATACGCCAGACAAGGTGGAAGCGTGGGTTCCGAACGGAACGAATAAAATGACGGTCTATCCTGTGAAAGGTGATGCAACAATGCAGTATCCCATCATTCAGACCGCGACCGACCGCTACTATACGGCAGCAGGCTCCAAGTACAATTGCTTCATTGCCGGCGACAACCCGCTGACAGTAATCGAAAACCCCGAAGCGGAGCGGGACGAGGCAATTGTGGTGGTCAAGGAATCCTTTGGAAATGCGTTTGTCCCGTTCCTTGTTGACACCTACCGCACGGTTTACGTGGTGGATTATCGGACTTTCCGTTCCAAGATGGGCGTAACCCTGCCCGCCTTTGCTGCGGAAAAGGGCGCGTCAACCGTTCTCTTTATCAACAACATGACGGCAACTTCCGCCACCGAACGGCTTTCCGAAATGGAAGGACTTTTGAAATAAGAACAATATTCATTCTAAAATGCAGGCAAAAACAGGCGTTTTTGAGAAGGTAAAGCGCCTGTTTTTCCGATTTTTACGAGAAATCGCGGTTTCCCTCTTGATTTTTGTGGTAAAATCCTGTATAATAGTATGAAATACCGTATCAAACGGAGAGGGACGATCCGAATATGTTCCGCGACCTTGCGGATATGCGGACGATTCGTCCGAAACAGGCTTTGAAAATGAAATTCGGAGAGTGTCGCGCCGCAAAAAGCGGAACGGCATTGCCGAACGGAAAGGAACGTAACATGGACGAAAACACGTTGAACGCGCTGATTCGGGACGCAGTGAACGACGCAGATTTATTGCCCGAGGAGATTCCCGCAATCGATTTGTATCTCGACCAGATTACCTGTCTTGCCTCGGATAAGTTGCGCGAGGGGTCCCCGCGCTTCTATGACCGTGCGCTGACGAAAACGATGGTGAACAACTATTCCAAGGACGGTCTGATTTCGCCGATCAAGGGGAAAAAGTACACCAAGGAACACTTCCTGCAGATGCTTTTGGTTTACGCCATGAAGAACACGCTTTCCATCGGGGAAATCAAGCGGATTCTGCAAAACCTCTACCGCGTGGAGGGCTTTGACGGCGAGATGCTGACCGATATTTACCGTCGCTATCTGGAGATTAAGCAATACGAGCGGAAGAACGCCTGCCGCTTTATCAAAATCTTTCTGCGGAGCGCGGGGCTTGATATTGAAAAGGAGGAGGACTTTGCCGTCATTCTTCTGTCGCTGACCTCTATTTCTTCCTATCTCAAAAATATTGTGCAGGCGCTTCTGGAGGACCATTATCCCGATACTGCCGAGGAAAAGGAACGCGAGGAGAAAGAAAAACGCGAGGAAGCCAAGCGCGTGAAAGAGGAAAAGAAAGGGAAAGAAGAAAAGAAAGGCAAAGAAGAAAAGAAAGGCAAGCCCAAAAAGTCGGAGGAAGCGACCGATGGAACCAACGGACCGTCAGAATCTGCCCCTGAATGAGTTGAGCATTCCCGCTCTGGCATATCTCGGGGACAGCGTGCTGGAGTTGACCGTGCGGCAGGAGTTGGTCCTGCGGCAAGGGCTGGCAACGGCAGGGGACCTGAACCGTGCCGCGCTTGCTTACGTCAGCGCGGGGGCGCAGTCTGCGGCAATGGAGCGGCTGATGCCACACCTGACCGAGGAAGAGGAACGTTGGTACAAGCGCGGGCGCAACTCGGGACACCTGAACATTCCCAAACGGGCAACGCCCGCCGAATACCGCCGCGCAACGGGAATGGAGGTCCTTTTCGCCTACCTCTACCTGACCGAGCAGACCGCCCGCCTGTCCGCACTTTTCCGTCTCGCCTACCCGTAGGGGACGCGATGGAACGCAGGGGCGCCGGCAGGCGGAATCTCGGCACTCTGTATCGTCTATATTTGCAAGTCAATAAGTAACATTCAATTGAAACGGAACGACACATGGGTCGTTCCCTACAATCTCTACCGAAAATATGCCGTGATTTTTCAAAAAAGAATCCGTAGGGAACGACCCGCGTGTCGTTCCGCACCAATCATCAACTAACCTGAACTTTTTCTATCCGGTAGCGGAGAGAGGCGATAGCCGTACTCATTCCGCTGGCGGGATGAGGCTCGTAGCAGCCGGAATTCGTAGAGCGTAACGGCTACAAAGAATCAGCACCACAAAAAGATAGGGACCAAAATTCCCCTTGTTTAAGGTCTTGAGGGTTCTTAGGGGACTTCTCCTTAAGAAGTCCCCTAAGCAGGGTTTGGGACAGAGTCCCAAGGTTTTCAAAAGAGAGGGAAATATCATGAATCATCCGAAAATCAAAATCACCGTAACAAATTATGGGGAGATAGAAGCCGAACTGTATCCCGAGAAAGCGCCAAAAACCGTGGCGAACTTTCTGTCGCTCGTTGATAACGGATTTTATGAGGGAACAATCTTCCACCGCGTTATCCCGGGCTTTATGATTCAGGGCGGCGGCTACGGAGAGGGCTTTGCAGAAAAGGACGCGGGCGCAATTTACGGCGAGTTCGCCGCAAACGGCTTTGGCGCAAACGATTTGCACCATGCCCCGGGCGTGCTTTCCATGGCGCGTACCTCGGACCCCAACTCCGCCTCGTCCCAGTTCTTCATCATGCACGGCGATGCAAAGTATCTGGACGGTCAGTACGCAGGATTTGGTCAGGTCACAAAAGGGATGGACATCGTCAACCGCATCGCCACAACCCCGACGGGAACGTTCGGGTGGTTTGAGGACGTGCCGCGCGAAACGGTCGTGATTGAGAAAATCGAGCGCGTGTAAGAGTTTGCGCGCAAAAAGGAGATACCTGTATGAATACGAAACTGCTGAAACTGCTCAATAAGGACGCGCGCACCGAGCCTGCCGACCTCGCCGTGATGCTCGACATGACCGAGGACGAGGTCCGCCGCGAGATTGACGAAATGGAGGCGGCGGGAATCATCCGCGGTTATAAGGCGGTGATTGACTGGGAACGCCTGAACGACGCGTACGTGTCCGCCATTATCGAACTGAAAGTCACCCCCAAAGCGGGATTGGGCTTTGAGGACGTCGCCGCAAAGGTCATGAAATACCCCGAGGTCGAGTCGGTCTACCTGATGTCGGGCGTGTATGACCTCAACGTCGTGGTCAAAGGACGGACCCTGCACGACGTGGCGCGCTTCGTTGCAAAGGAATTGTCCACCATCGAATCGGTGACCTCCACCGCGACGCATTTCGTCCTGCGCCGCTATAAGGAAATGGACGTGGAACTGATGGGCGAGAGCGCGGACGAGCGCGGGAGTTACCTGCTGTGATGGACTACGCAAAATTGCTCTCGCCTGTGGTGCAGGAGGTCAAACCGTCCGGCATCCGAAAATTTTTCGACATTGCAAACACGATGAAAGACGTGATTTCGCTCGGCGTGGGAGAACCCGATTTCCCCACACCGTGGGAGATCCGCAAGGCAGGAATTCTCTCGTTGGAAGCGGGGAAAACGCGCTATACCGCCAATCGGGGACTGGAACAGTTGCGGGAAGAGATTTCGCATTGGATGGCGCGCAAATACGGGCTTTCTTACGACCCGTCAAGCGAAATTCTGGTTACGGTCGGCGGCTCGGAAGCCATCGACGCGACCATCCGCGCAGCGGTCTGCCAAGGGGACGAGGTCATCATTCCGCAGCCGAGTTACGTTTGCTACGAGCCGCTTGTGCGGCTGACGGGCGGAGTCCCCGTGATTCTTGAAACGACTGCGGAGCATGATTTCCGCGTCACGCCCGAAATGCTGCGCGGCGCGCTGACCGAGCGCACCAAACTACTCATCCTGCCCTATCCCTGCAATCCGACGGGCGGCATTATGGAACGGGCGGATTTGGAAGCGTTGGCGGAAATTCTGCGCGGGACCAACGTATTGGTGCTGTCCGACGAGATTTACTCGGAACTGACGTTCGGCGGCAAACGCCACGTCTCGCCCGCCGCGGTGGACGGTATGAAAGAACGCACCGTGGTGGTCAACGGCTTTTCCAAAACCTTTTCCATGACGGGCTGGCGCATGGGGTTTGCCTGCGGTCCCGCCGAACTGATGAAGCAGATTACCAAGATACACCAGTTCGCCATCATGTGCGCGCCCACGACGGCGCAGTACGCGGCGGTTGAGGCACTGCGGCACGGCGACGACGCGGTGGAGGCAATGAAAGAGGAATACGATGTGCGGCGGAGGCTGATTGTGGCGGGCTTCAACCGCCTGGGGCTTTCCTGCCGCGAGCCGATGGGGGCGTTCTATGCGTTTCCCTGCATCCGGTCCACGGGGCTGACGAGCGACGAATTCTGCGAGCGGCTCCTTTACGCCGAGCGGGTGGCGGTGGTCCCCGGGACGGCGTTCGGCGCGGGCGGCGAGGGCTTTATCCGCGCGTCCTACTGTTATTCCACCGACCATATCAAGGAAGCACTCCGCAGAATCGGGCTGTTTCTTGACACTTTGCAAAACAAGAGGTAACAAACATGAAAGCGGTTATTACGGTTACGGGCAAGGACAGCGTGGGCATCATCGCCGACGTTGCGGGCGTTTGCGCGAAGTACGGCGCGAACATTCAGGACATCACGCAAACGGTGCTGTCGGATTATTTTGCGATGATTATGTTGGCGTCCATTGACGAACTGAAAGTGGAATTCACGCAGTTTGTCGATACGCTCGCGGAACTCGGCAGGTCGCGCGGGTTGGACATCCACACCATGCACGAGGATATTTTCAACACCATGCACCACGTCTGAGGAGGCGCCCGAATGATAAACACACAGGACGTACTGGAAACGATTCAGATGATTCGTGAGGAGAACCTCGACATCCGCACCATCACCATGGGCATTTCGCTCTGGGACTGCGTCAGCGAGGACACGGACCGTCTCTGTACGAAAATCTACGACAAAATCACCCGACAGGCGGAGCGACTGGTTTCGGTCGGCTGCGCGATTGAGAAGAAATACGGGATTCCGATTGTCAACAAGCGCGTGTCGGTCACGCCGGTTTCGCTCATCGGCGGCGACGCAACGCCGGAGGGGTACCTGAAAATTGCACGCACGCTTCAGCGCGCAGCGGATACGCTCGGCATCAACTTCCTCGGCGGCTTTTCGGCACTGGTGCAGAAAGGCATGACGCGCGGTGCGGACGCGATGATTTCGGTCATCCCCGAGGCGCTTGCCGAGACGAAAAATATCTGTTCGTCGGTCAACGTGGCAAGCACGAAAGCGGGCATCAACATGGATGCGGTTGCGCGGATGGGTGCTGCAATCAAGCGGGCGGCGTACCTGACCCGCGATGCGGAGTCCATCGGTTGCGCGAAACTGGTGGTCTTTGCGAACGTCCCCGAGGACAACCCCTTTATGGCGGGGGCGTTCTGCGGCATCGGCGAGCCGGAGGCGGCAATCAACGTCGGGGTCAGCGGTCCCGGGGTGGTTGCGTCGGCAATCCGGCGGGCGGGGGACTGCGACCTCTCCGCATTGGCGGAGGTCATCAAAAAGACGGCGTTCAAAATCACGCGCGTGGGGCAGTTGGTTGCGTCCGACGCGGCGCGGGAGTTGGGCGTGCCGTTCGGAATTGTAGACCTTTCTTTGGCGCCGACCCCTGCGGTGGGCGATTCGGTGGCGTACATCCTTGAGGAGATGGGCTTGGAATCCTGCGGCGCGCACGGGACGACGGCGGCGCTTGCGATGCTGAACGACGCGGTGAAAAAGGGCGGCGTGATGGCGTCCTCGCACGTTGGCGGTTTGTCGGGCGCGTTCATTCCGGTTTCCGAGGATGCGGGGATGATTGCGGCGGCGGAGCGTGGTGCGCTGACGCTGGAAAAGTTGGAGGCGATGACGGCGGTTTGCTCGGTCGGGCTTGACATGATTGCAATCCCGGGTGACACCCCGGAGGACGTCATCAGCGGCATCATTGCGGACGAAATTTCGATTGGTGTGGTGAACACGAAGACGACTGCGGTGCGTCTGATTCCCGCATACGGCAAAAAGGCGGGTGACAGTGTGGATTTCGGCGGTTTACTCGGGACTGCCCCCGTGATGCCTTTGAACACCTATTCGCCGTCCCGTTTTATCCGTCGCGGCGGTCGCATCCCTGCACCGATTCACAGTTTGAAGAATTGAGGAGTTAGGAAAACCTTGGAGGGGGAGAGGGGTCCTCTTGAAATGAGGGCAACGCGGCGGAGCCGCTATTGACAAGATTTTGCATAGCAAAATCTGTCACCCTCTCCCCCTCCAAACCTCCCTCACTCCCCGAGAACTTCCCCCACGCCCCCGTCATCTGCAAAGCGGAAATTTGATTCGCTTTGTAGGGTGGCGGGGTCGTGGGGGAAGTTTTTGTCGTTGGGGGAGGTACGAGATTGTTTGAGAGTGCGGCTAACGCACTCCTTTGAAAGCAATCAGTTTTTATAGATATGGGAATACGTGCTTTGTGAACAGAAAGAACCGCCGACTTTGAAAGGTCGGGCGGTTCTTCTTGGTTGCGGAAATGGCAGACGTTTAGCGGGTTTGAAAGGCTCCGATTTGTTTCATGAATTCGTCTTTTTCTCATGTCGGAGCAGAGTATCTATCACGTCATAAATGCGTTCGCGACCTGCGGAATCAAGTGCGTTAATGGATGCGGCTCGCGCGGACGTGTCCACGAATAATTCGGCTTGCAGGACGTCAGCCAACAAAAGGTCGGCTGATACGTTCAATACGTTTGCGATGCGGATAAAGGTTTCCAACTTCGGAATCTTTTCACCCCGCTCAATCATTCCGATATAGGTCGGACTGAGTCCCACTTTTTCGGCAAAGACTTCTTGCTTCCATCCTTTTTCTTCTCGGATGGTGCGGATTCGTTTTCCAATTAACGCGCTGTTCATATCGTAACCGCCTTTTGTTGTTTTCATCTCCCTTTTAGTATAATACAGATTTTGCACTTTTTACAGTAAATAGCAGGATAATAAGAGTAACTATCTGTTGCAAGCCGAACGAATTTATGCTATAATCATAACATAAATAACTGTTTCAGGAGTTAAACAAATGGTTATTGCATTTACAGGCTATCGTCCGGAGAAAATGCCTTTCCGTGAAAATGGTCGGGATACTCGCTATCTCGCGTTCTGAGCGGTTTTGAATCGGGTTATAGTAAGATTGATGGAACGAAACTGCACCCAATTCATATCCGGAGTTGCGCGCGGGTTTGATACATGGGTGGCAGAGGACATTCTTGCTTTGCGGAAGAGGAACCCCAAATTAAAATTGGAATGTGCAATTCCTTTTTCGGGTCAGGCTGATTTGTGGAAAAGATCCGACCAAAGGAGACGTTATCGGATTCTGACTTCCGCCGATTGTTCTGTAATTACTTCAGAGCATTACAGCGAAACTTGCTTTTTCATCCGCAATCGTTATATGGTAGACAAAGCCGATGTGGTTGTATGTGCATTCGATGGACAAAGTGGCGGGACGGCATATACAGTTGATTATGCTTTGAAACAAAATAAAATTGTGATTCAAATTGACCCTAAAACAAATGCAGTCTCAATCATCAGTAAAAGAAACTTTCCAATTTTGTAACTTCGCAAAAAGCGCGATAGCCGCACTTTATATATTCTACCTCCACCCGAAACGAAAAACTTCCCCCACGACCCCGCCACTAAACAAAGCGAATCAACTTTCCGCTTTGTAAATGGCGGGGTCGTGGGGGAAGTTCTCGGGAGGTCAGGGAGGTTTGGAGGGTAG
>CAZVYZ010000049.1:0-11185 GCA_964630695.1 uncultured Ruminococcus sp. | reverse complement strand
ACCGGTAACTCCACCAACCCCACCAGATTCCAGCATCCCGTTGCCGGCACCTACAAAAAGTGGTGCGTTGAAAACGGCGTGAAATACTTCTCCGTCGCATCGGGCGGAGGAACGGGTCGTACCCTGCATCCCGACAACATGGCTGCGGGTCCCGCTTCCTACGGTATGACCGATACCATGGGCAGAATGCACTCCGACGCGCAGTTCGCAGGCTCCTCCTCGGTCCCCGCTCACGTCGAAATGATGGGTCTGATCGGCGCAGGCAACAACCCGATGGTCGGCATGACCGTCGCTGTCGCCGTTGCGATTGAGGAAGCATTCAAAAAATAAAGGGTCGTGAGGCTCTGCCTCACACTCCGCTCAAGGACTTTTCGAGAAAAGTCCTTGAGAATCCCAAAAGCTTTCACCCAGAAGGGCGGAGATTGTCGATAATGAGTGGAATTTCCATTCGTCTCGTGCAATCTCCGCCCTTCTGGGTGAAAGTTCTTGCGGTTCTTAGGGGCTTCTTCCAAGAAGCCTCTAAGTGGGGTGCGGGGCAAAGTCCCGCGACCTTTCTATTTTTTGATTGCCTCCAGTGCGCGGCGGTAGCGGGTGGCGTCGGAGGGGGTCACGCCGAACATCGGGAGAGAAAAGAGAAAGTGACCGTTTTGGAGAAGGAATTCGCGGTTTTCGCCTGTGACCATCGACCACGCGCGCGGGAGAATGTCGCGCAGGCAGGACGCCGCGAGCGGGTCGGAAACAACGTCAAGATTCGGCGTGTCAAGAGAGAACGGGTGAAGCAAATGCGGGGGCGTCGGAACGTCGCGGTGGTGCGAACCGGAGCGGAGGACTTCCTCTGCCCCGTCGGGCAGACGGACCGTAGCCGTACAGCCGACAGGAACCGTCACGTCCAGCAGAAAGCGCCCGCCCGCCGTCAATTCCCACGCAACCGCATAAGTCCCCGCAACCGAAGCATAGGAAAACGAGATTGTTTTGAGCCGGTAGTCGGGATGCGGTGCAATCCGCACGGAACGCCATCCCGCCGAGGTCGGGCGCAACCCCGCAATGTCCCCGTAAACCGACTCGCAAACCGCGCCGTAAGCGTAATGGTTCAGCGAGTTCATGTTGGTCCCGCTGATGCGCCCGTCGGGCAGGAGCGAATTCCACCGCTCCCAGACCGTCGTGGCACCGAGGTCCACCGCATAGAGCCACCCCGGGCAGTCGTGACTGAACAGAATGCGGTAAGCGTCGCGGTCCATGCCGCAGGCAAACAGCGTGGGGAGCAGAAGCGGCGTGCCGCAGAAACCGGTTTTCATGCGGTAAAAATCGCGGCGCAGGCGCTCGCGAAATCCCGCAAGCAGAACGGAACGGTCCCGATACACCCCAAAGCAGAGCGCCAGAACATACGCGGTCTGCGTGTCAACAGTCAGCCTGCCCGACGGTGCAAAGAATTCATCCAGAATTGCCGCGCGCACACGCTCCGCCGCCGTGCGGTAGCGGTCAAGGTCCGCAGAGCGGTTCAGAACTTCCGCCGCGTCGGCAGTCAGACAAAGGGAGTGATAATAATACAGACTGCTGATATACCCCGTGTCGGTCCCGCCCGAGAGCGCCTGTTCGCAAACACCGTCCTGCGCAAGCCAGTCCCCGAACGTGAAGAAACGGGTAATCAGCCCGCGCCCGCCCTCGTCCGCATCCCGCCGCAGAAGCAGGTTGCAATAGTCGCGCATCACAGGATAATCCCGCGCAAGTTGCCCGCGGTCCCCATAGAATCGGTACAGCACCGTCGGCAGAATCGTTGCGCAGTCTGCCCAGACCGCGCCGCCATGCCCCGCCTCGCCACGGAGAGACGGACAGTACATCGGAATATCCCCACCGTAATATGCCGTCTGCTCGAAACGCAAATCGCGCAGATATTTTTTATAGAAAGCGTAGCAATCGCTCTGATAGCAGGCGGTGGCGGCAAAGACCTGCGTGTCGGCGGTCCAGCCGAGGCGCTCGTCACGTTGCGGGCAATCGGTCGGAATGTCAAGAAAATTGCCGCGCTGCCCGTGGCGGGTGTTGGAGAGCAGACGGTTCAGCCCCTCGTCCGAAGTCACACAGACCGACGCGTCGCCCGTGTCCGATGACAGCACCACGCCGCAAAAATCCGCAGGGTCCACCGCATCCATCCCCTCAACCCTGACGTAGCGGAACCCGAAATAGGTGAAATACGGCTCGTAAACGTGCGGGTTACCGTCCGACACGTAGACCGCCTCGGCTTTTGCCGTGCGCAGGTTGTCGCGATAGAAACAACCGTCCTGCAGGACCTCTCCGTGAAGCAAACGAACCCGCGTTCCTCTTGGAAGTGCGGCGGTCATGCGCACGAACCCGACCATGTTCTGCCCGAAATCCAATATTTTTTCGCCTTTCGGGGAGATATACAGCGTCGGCTTCAACTCGGCACAGATATGAATCGGCGCACCGAAAAACGGGACTACCCGCCGTTTCTGTTCGGTCACGCGACAAGGTACCGCCTCCCCCGCCGCGCGCGTCAGGTCGCGCACCTCGCCGTCATAAACGGAACTCTCCACGCAATGCGACCGCGTGGCTTCAAAATCCCCGTCGCTTTCAAGAAAGACCCGTCCGCTGTTCGCTTCGTAAAGCATCAGTGCGCAGAGCGGCTCCTCGCCCCACACGTTCCCGCCCTCCTCGGGCGGTTTGTCAATGCCGTATCTGCCGCTGTACCACCCCGCGCCGAGTTCCACGCAAAGGTCGTTGACCGCGCCCCGTCGGCAGAGCGCACTGACATCGTAGGTGTCAAACCGCAGATAGGCATCGTAATCGTTGCACCCCGGGGTCAGATAACGGTCACCGACTTTCTCCCCGTTCAGTTCCGCGCGGTACAGTCCAAGCCCCGTGATTGCCAGACGCACCTCCCCCGCATCGGCGGGCAGAAAAAAACGCCGCGTCAGACGCGGGGACGGAATCGGTTCGGACGGCGTGATGAAAGGAGCCGCAAACGCAATTGCGGTTTCAAAGTGCGTTTGTGCCACCGCTTCACCGCAGGTTACGCAATAGCGGTAGCGCGTTGCGTGTGACAGGACCGCCCCGTCAAAGCGAAAACCGCCCGCCTCGCACAGCGGGACCGCACGGCGCGCGATGACTTCCCCGTCGGGCGCGAACAACTCGGCGGTAAAGTCTCCGTCGGCATCGGCAAGAAACGAGAACAGCGGGTCATCGGGCGCGATTCCGAGCGGCTCGACGGCGTGTTCCACGCGTAAATCGGTCAACTTCATGTGCGCGCCTCCGCAGGAGTCCCGAACAGCGCGGTCAGGTCGGAAATCCGCTCCAGACGGACATCCGCACGCGGGTCTTTCGTCGCATCCCCAATCGCAATCGCGGTCATGCCGCACATCTTCGCCGCGGTAATGCCCGCCGTCGCATCCTCAATCACCGCGCAGGCTTCCGGTTTCAGTCCCAGTCCCTTTGCCGCCGTGAGAAAGACTTCCGGGTCCGGCTTGGAGTGCGTGATGGCATTTCCGTCCGTCACGTTGTCAAATGCGTCGCGCAGGTCCAGACGGTCCAGAATCAGCCCCGCGTTTCGGCTGGAAGAGCCGATTGCCAGCCGATACCCGCGAGCACGCAGGGTCGCGAGTGTTTCACGGACTCCGCCATCCGCATCGGCAGGGGTCAGCGCGGAGAGCGACCGGCGGTAAATGCGGTTCTTCTCCTCGGCAAGCCGTTCGCGCTCTGCCTCGGTCGGAAGCGGTCCCCGACAGCCCTCCAGAATGATGGCAAGACTCTCCGCGCGGCTTACCCCGCGCAGGCGGTTGTTGACCGTTTCGTCAAACGGAATTCCCAAACGGTCCGCAATCGTTTTCCACGCGCGGTAATGGTAACGGTCGGTGTGAACGATTACCCCGTCCAAATCGAAAATCAGTCCCCGACAGTTCTGTATCTGCAATTTGCATCCCTCCCTCGTTTCCTGTAGGGTTCCCGAGAGGGAGCGTACCTATACGAAACAACGGAAGAAAACTCCGCGCAATCCGCATCAGGAATCGCAAACAAAGAAAATGCGGATTTTCTTCTCCTGCCGCAAAGCCTGCCGGATTGCAAGCCGCGTTCCGACAGACTGTCCATCCCAAAAAGCAAGAATCAGGTCGGAATGATTGATAATCCATGTATTCCGCGCCGTAATTTCCGACATTTCGCAACGCATACCGCAGGAAGAAAATTCCTGAAACGGAAGCCCGCACCGCCGTGCATATTCGCGGGCGCAACACGCCACGCCCTCTTCTCCCCCCGACACAATCTCGGTCACCTCGGGCGGAACGTAAGCATCAAAATCTTCGATTTTCAGGGTCCTTGACCCGATGATTGCAACTCGCATAGGTCCTCCTTTTACTGTGCGTCATTTTCAGGTCTGTTTGACACCATTATACCATCTTTTCTGTAAAAAATCAAGATATTTGGTATAATAAAAAAGACGCAAAAATGACGCAAAGGAGAAATCGGAAATGGATGATAAATTAGTACGCTATACCCTGCGTGTAAACAGGCAATTGTTTGCCAAATTCCGCTATATTGCCGAGGCAAACGGACGCAGCGCGAATAAGGAGATTGAACAATACCTGAAGCGTTGCGTAGAGCGGTACGAAGCCGCAAACGGCAAGATTGAACCCGACGAAGAATCAGAAAAATAAAGGAAACGGACACCGCAAAAGCGGTGTCCGTTCCGTTTTGTATTGCAACCGTCCCGATTGCGTTATTTCGCCTCAAACCAAGTGTCACCCGCATGAATCTCAACGGTCAGCGGGACTGCAAGTTTGGTGGCGTTTTCCATTTCCTCGCGCAAAATCTCCATTGCCCTTTCCGCGCAATCGCGCCGTGCTTCAATCAGCAACTCGTCGTGGACCTGCAAAATCAGCCTTGCCTGCAAGCCCTCACGCTTCAGGCGGTTATGCACCCGTACCATCGCAATCTTAATCAGGTCCGCCGCAGTCCCCTGAATCGGGCTGTTCATCGCCACGCGTTCGCCGAACTTCTGTTGCATCTTATTCTTTCCCGAAAGTTCTGCGATATACCGCCGCCTGCCGAACAGCGTGGTCACGTAGCCGTTTTCGTATGCCTCGGCAATCGTCCGCTTCAGGTAGTCATCGATTTTCGGGAACTGCCCGAAATAGCGGTCGATGAACTCCTGCGCCTGCTGACGCGACACGCCGATGTCGTCCGCCAGAGAGAACGCGCCGATGCCGTACATGATGCCGAAATTGACCGCCTTTGCTTTCTTCCGCATTTCGGGGGTCACCGCTTCGCGCGGCACGCCGAATACCGCCGCCGCAGTGGAGGTGTGAATATCCGCTCCCTCGCGAAACGCCTCGCAGAGGTTCTCATCCCCCGAGATTGCCGCCAGAAGCCGCAATTCAATCTGCGAATAGTCCGCGTCCACAATCACGTAATCGCGGTTCTCGGGCAGGAAATACCGCCGCAACTCGCGCCCGAGTTCGGTTCGGACGGGAATGTTCTGCAGGTTCGGCTCGGTGGAGGAAAGCCGTCCCGTTGCGGTTCCGGTCTGTTTGAACGTGGTGTGGACCCGCCCGTTTTCGTCCGCGACTTTCAACAGTCCGTCCGCATAGGTGCTTTTGAGTTTGGTCAACTGGCGGTAATCCAACACCGCTTCCACAATCGGATGATACGGGCGGAGTTTTTCCAGAATCTCCGCGTTTGTGGAATACCCCGTTTTCGTCTTTTTCCCATGCGGCAGTTTCAGCACGTCAAACAGAATATCTCCCAACTGCTTAGGCGAATTGATATTGAACTCTGCCACACCCGCAAGCATATAGATTTGTTTTTCCAGTTCTGTGGCAAGGTCACCGAGTTGTTCGCCGTAAGCGGCAATTCCCGCGCGGTCGATGCGGAACCCGACCGTCTCCATGTCGGCAAGCACGGGCGCAAGCGGTCCCTCAATGTCGGTGAGCAGGTCGGTCTGCCCGCTTTTTTCAAGGTTTTCCGACAACTTCTCCCACAGCGGGAGAAAGACCGACACGCGCGGGCGCTCCTGCGACAGAAGCATACCGAGATAATCCTGCGCCAGCATCGGCAGGTCATAGTCCCCCTTGGAGGAATTCGCAAGGTATCCCGCCAACATCAAATCGCGAACCGTCAGGTCCCGCAATCCGCCGAAACGCGAATCCTTGTAAAGCGTTTTGGAATCGTGGCAGACCACGGTCTTTCCCGCCAGCGCAGGCACAAGCGCCCCGAACGGGTCGGTCAGACGAAAGACCGTTTTCCCGTCCCCCGTCAGGAATATCCCCTCCTCCGTGCTGTCAAGCGCAACGGTCGGAGCATTCGTCAGCGCCACCGCAACCGTTTTCGCGTCGGCTTCGGTAACGGTCACGGGGGTTGCTTCCGCCTGCGGCTGTACGTCGGGCGTATCCAGACCGAAGCGTTTGAGGAATCCCGAAAATTCCAACCGCAGGAACAACTCCCGCAGTTTTGTCCGATTCTCTCCGACCGCTTCAAGACCGTCCAGCGACATCCCGAGCGGTACCGTGCGGCAGATGCGCGCAAGCGTTTGCGAAAGATACGCACTCTCCCGCCCCTCGGTCAGTTTCCGCAGGACCGACGGCGTTTCCTTTGCGGTGGGCAGTGCCTCGTATACTCCGTCAAGACTTCCGTAGGTCGCAATCAACTTCAGCGCGGTCTTCTCTCCGATTCCCGGGACCCCCGGGATATTGTCCGAACTGTCGCCCATGAGCGCCTTGACATCCACAAACTGCTCGGGGTCCACGCCGTACTTTTCGCGGAACGCGGCGCGGTCGGTATCAACCGTGTCGGTGTTGGTGGCAAGCAGAATGTGCGTGTTGTCGCTGATGAGTTGGAGAGAATCACGGTCCCCCGTCATGAGACGGCAAGGAATTCCCGCCCCGTCGCACATCGCGCTGACGGTGCCGAGAATGTCGTCCGCTTCGTAGCCCTCCAACTCCAGCACGTGAAAGCCCATGGCGGCAAGCAACTCCTTTGCAACCGGCAATTGCTGTGCCAGTTCCTCGGGCATTGGGCGTCTGCCCGCCTTGTAGGCGTCATACATCCGATGCCGAAAAGTCGGCGCTTTGAGGTCGAACGCCACGGCAAGCCCGTCCGCGCCGAGCGCTTCGGTCTGTTTGCGAACCATGTTGACCAGACCGTAAAGCGCGTTGGTCGGGAACCCGTCCTTGGTCGTAAGCGGACGGACCCCGTAAAACGCACGGTTCAGGATGCTGTTTCCGTCAATGACTAACATTCTTTTCATCTGCTTTACCCCTTTTGTTTGTCCTACCTATTATTATAGCGTTTTTCCCGTCTTTTGTCAATCCGAAATCAAAAAAAGGGCGGTCACCGCCACCCTTTTTTCGGAAAACGCCGCAAGGGCGCACAGACTTCCCTTACTCCTCGTCCTCATCCTCGTCGGTTTCTTCCTCGGCAAAGTCCTCTTTCGTTGCGCCGCAAAGCGGGCAGGTCCAACTGTCCGGCAAATCTTCAAATTCGGTTCCCGCTTCAATTCCGTTTTCGGGGTCCCCCTCGGTCGGGTCATATTCGTAACCGCACAGTTCGCATACATGGTGAATCATGTCCGTTCTCCTTTTGATTTACATAGAATCGCGGTATATATGATAAAACATTCCGCCGCGTTTGTCAAGTATTATTTATCAAAAACTTATTTTCTGTTACATTTTACCAGAACAGCAGCAGGCATCTCCGCCCCGCATAGTCATCCTGCCAACGCCGTTTTGGGATATTTTCGCCTCCCGCTTCATAAAGTAAAGAGAGACGTTGGACCGAGCCGAAAAGCCGAAAATACGCACACCCCAAACGGCTATGCAAGTTCCCCTTGCGAAAGATTCTTGCGGGCAGGGGGTTCGGGCAAAGCCTGAGGTCTTACATGGAGGTACCGATATGAAGCAGGCAAAACAAATCGTCCGCGACGCGTTGCTCCTGACCGCCGCCGCGTTTCTGATGCGCACTGCGGGCGTGATTTTCGGCGTTGCCGTTTCCCGTCGCGCAGGTCCCGAGGCAATGGGACTGTTCTCCCTGATTTCCGGTGTGTACGGCTTTGCCCTGACGCTTGCCACCTCGGGAATTCAACTCGGTGTCACGCGCGTAGTGACCGAAACGGTCAGCCGCGGCAACGCCGCCCGCGTGAGCGCAATTCTGCGACGTGCGATTCTGTACGCGCTGTTTTGCGGCAGCGCGGCGGCGCTTCTGCTCTTTTCGGGCGCCGGACTCATCGGAACCCGTTTCCTCTCCGACGCGCGAACCGTTCTCCCGCTCCGCCTGTTTGCGCTGACCCTGCCGCTCATCTCCTTTTCCTCGGTCTGTTCCGGGTACTTCGTCGCGGTCCGTCATTCACGGCGGAATGCGGCGGTCCAGATTTTCGAGCAGGCGCTCAAATTCGCGCTGACCATCCTGCTCCTGTCGGTCCTCTCACCGCAGAGCGCAGAGGAAATCTGTGTGCTTCTGGTCCTCGGCGGCGCGGCGGCGGAAGTGCTTTCGTTTTTTGCCGGACTGTTCATTTTCCTGCACGACCGCAAAAAAGCATGGTCCGGACTTCCCGTTGAAGCCGCTCCGGCAGAACAGCGGGAACTGCTCAAAATCACGATTCCCGTGGCGCTGACGACCTATGTGCGCTCGGGATTGGTCACGCTCTCGCACGCACTGGTTCCCGCAGGACTTCAGGCAGGCGGCATGAGCCATGCAGAGGCACTCTCGGCTTTCGGAATCATTCACAGCATGGCGCTCCCTGTCATTCTCTACCCCTCGGCGCTGATTTATTCGTTCGGCGGACTGGTCATTCCCGCCATGGCGGACGGCATGGTGGAAAACAGCCCCCGCCACATCCGCTACATGATTTCCCGCGTGCTGTCGCTCTCGCTCCTATTCTCCATCGGCGTTGCGGGCATTCTCGTTTCCTTTTCCTCGCCGCTCGGCGAAATTCTCTATCCGAACACGGGAACCGGCTACTATCTCCGCCTTTTGGCACCTCTGGTCCCCGTCATGTATGTGGACGCGGCGGTGGATTCCATGCTCAAAGGCATGGGCGAACAGTTGACCTCCATGCGCATCAACGTCGCCGACGCGCTTCTCTCGGTGCTTCTGGTCCGTTTTCTGGTCCCGCACTGCGGTATTTCCGGCTATCTGTTTGCCATCTGGTTCTCCGAATGCTTCAACACGGTGCTGAGCATCACCCGCCTGCTGACAGTCGGCGGCGCGCGGGTGCGGGTGGTCAAATGGGTGTGGAAGCCCCTGCTTTCGGTGGTCGGCGCGACATGGGGAGCGCACCTGCTGTTCGGCGGTAATGCTCCCCTGACCGTCCCCGCGCTGGTTCTGCAAATCGTTGTCGCGGTTCTGCTCTACGCGGTCCTGTTGCTTGTCACCCGCGCGGTTGACCGCGAGGACCTTTCGTGGCTTCGGGACGTTGCGCCGCTCCGCGCTACAAGAACAGCCGACGCTCCTGTTGCCCCCGCAGTGCCGCGTCCAACGTCCGCGACAGGCAGGTGAAATCCGCCACCAGAGAGTGCGGCTTTTTCTCGGGGTCATCCTGCACCATCGGCACGAAATAAATGTGCTTGCGCGAGAGCAGAATTCCGATGTTCCGCAGATTCGCGGACAGTGCGTCATTTGAAGCCAGCGCCAGTATCAGCGGACGGTCGCTTCGCAGATGTGCCTTTGCCGCCATGCAGACCGCGGTGTCCGTAATCCCGTTCGCAATTTTCGCAAGGGTATTGCCCGTGCAGGGACTGATAATCAACGCGTCAAGACGGACCGTCGGTCCGAGCGGTTCGGTATCCACCACGGTGTGCAGAATGCCGTGACCCGTCAGGGCTTCAACCTGCCGACGCAGGTCCTCGGCACGCCCGAAACGGGTGTCGGTCGACCAGACCGTTTCGCTCATAATCGGCAGGACGTCCAGTCCCGCCCGAACCAGTCCCTCCAGTTCCCGTACCGATTTGGCATGGGTACAGAAAGAACCGCAGAATGCGTATCCAATCATCTCGGATCTTCCTTTCCGTTACTTATCGGGATATGCGCCAGTACCGTCTCGGCAACAATCCGTCCCGCGCTTTCGGGGAAGCATCTGCCCGGCAGACCCCCGCCGCGTACCGTGCGGATTTCGCAGACACCTGCCGCGCCGAGGTCTATCCCCCCGGGCAGTGACGCCAATTCGATATAGACGCACGCAGACGGAAAACACGCTACTGATGCACGGTCAAAAATCGGGTACGGAACGGTGTTGAACACGGCGCGGCAGTCCTTTGGCAATTCAATCGGCTGACCGACAGTCAGGCATGCCGTCTCGTGTCCGCGCGCGCGTGCCAAGGTCAGGCTCTCCTCGCGACGGGCTAAAACGAGCGTCCGCGCCCCCATGGACCGCAAACGGTCCGCCAGCAGGGACGCAATTCTGCCATAGCCCGTCACCGCAACGCGGGTCCCCCACAGGGTGCAGGGCAACGCCTCCAACGCAAGCAGAAGCGCACCCTCGGCGGTCGGCATAGCATTTTTCAACTGAAACAACGGGTCCTCCGCATAATCGATAACCGTCAGCCCGCGCTCCTCGGCTTGCCGTTTCCACGTGTCCGGAATTTTTCCGCCGAACAGGCGTGTTCCCGCAAGGAGTCCCTCCGCAATTGCGGAAAAACGCGGTCCCACACGCTCCGACACAAACGGAGCCGCAATACATAAGCGGTCGGCGGTCACGGGAAGCGGCAACAGGACAACCTCCGCCGGCAAAATCTCCCGCAGGTCCCCCCTGTCATCTTTATACAGTCCCCACGTGCGTACCGCACAGCCTGCCTGCCGCAAATACGCTGCGGCGTATCTTTGCCGCTCGTCTCCGCCGATTACGGCAACCGTCGGCATTCCCATTCCATTCCCTCCCGTCTGTCGTTTTCCCGACGCTAACAGGATATGCAGAAGATGCGGGCATGGTACGCCCGAATTCTTGCGGATAGCGCGGAACAACCCGCGGGTCGTTCCGCACCATTCAACAACTAACCCGAACTCTTTCTATCCGGTAGCGGGAGCGAGGCAAGGCGGAAACCGCCGCCATCCCAATCCCGCTTGACGGGATTGGGCGCGGGAGCAGCCGGAATTCGTAGAGCATATATGGCTACATAAACAGCACTACATAAAAAGAGGGGGAAAATCCCCCTTAGTTAAAGTTCTTGAAATTCTTAAAAACTTCTTTCAA
>CAZVYZ010000048.1:0-11446 GCA_964630695.1 uncultured Ruminococcus sp. | reverse complement strand
AAACCACACTTGGCATACCCCGCTATGTTTGCACAGCGTAAAAAAGGCTTCCCCTCGGGGGGAAGCTGGCGCGTTAGCGACTGATGAGGGGGGATAAGCCAGCACCCACAAAACAAGTGTGATAGCCGCACTTTGTAACAAACACCTACCGAAATGCCTGCGGTATTCCGTCGAACCCCGTAGGGGCGCCGGCAGGCGGAATTTCGGCAGTGCGTAGGGTATTATATTGCAGTCAACAAGTAACATTCAACCGAAATTACAAAGCCCCATTTTCAGGAAGATTTATCTCCGAAAAGTATCAAGAAGATTGATTTCCAAAAAGTTTCAAGAAGATTTGTTTCCAAAAAAATTTTAACCCTGTAAGGTCGTAATCCGTAGGGAACGACCCGCGTGTCGTTCCGCTCCGGTCAAAATGTAACATTCAACTGATATAGGAAATAAATTCCCTCCCACAAATCAAGTGCGATAGCCGCACTCTGTAACAAATCCATACCTCCCTAAACGACAAAAAACTTCCCCCATGACCCCGCCACCATACAAAGCAAATCAAATTTTCGCTTTGAAAATGGCGGGGTCGTGGGGGAAGTTCTCGGTGAGTGAGGGAGGTTTGGAGGGAGAGAGCCCCGTCTTTCAAGAGGGGGCTCTCTCCCTCCAAGGTCTTCCTCACCCCTCCAAGGTCTTTCCCTCTCCCTCAGAGTGCAACATCCAGAAGCATCATGACGGCGAAACCCGCAATAATGCCCATCGTGGGGAAATAGGGGTCGGAATCCTCGCCGCTGTGGCTCTCGGGGATTAACTCGTGGACCGCCACAAGAATCATCGCGCCGGCGGCGAAAGCGAGCGCAAAGGGCAGAATGCTCCGAATGGAGACGACGAGGAGCGCACCGATAACCCCCGCAATCGGCTCCACCATGCCGGACGCCTGCCCGATGAAAAAGGAACGCAGACGGGAGCAACCCTCGCGGCGCAGGGGGAGGGAGACTGCCGCGCCCTCGGGAAAGTTTTGCAGACCAATGCCCACGGCAATGGTCACGGCGCCCATCAGCATTTCGGGCGTGTAGCCGTTTGCCAGAGCGCCGAACGCAACCCCGACCGCAAGTCCCTCGGGAATGTTATGGAGCGTGATGGAGAGGACCAACAGGAAAACGCGGGAAAGCGAGCCGCGCGACGAATCGTCTGCAGGGGCGACCGTGGCGCCGTCGGGGGACGCGTTGATGCGCCGTTGCGTGTAGGTCACAGCCTTGTCGGAGACGAACATGAAGAGCGCCCCCGCGAGGAACCCCGAGACCGCAACCGCCCAAGCGGGGATGCGCAGGTAAGCCTTTGCCTGCTCAATCGCGGGTTGGAGCAGGGACCAGAAACTGGCGGCAATCATGACGCCCGCGGCAAAGCCGAGCATCAGGTTCATCAGCCGACGGTTTGGATGTTTGAAGAAAACGACGACGGCAGCGCCGAGAGCGGTCAGGAGCCAAGTCCCGCCCGTGGCGATGAGCGCCGATAAAACAGCGTGCTTCATAGGCAAACTTCTTTCTTTTGACTTGGGTATTTGGGAAGTTCCGTGGCAGGACCCCCCTACCACAGTTTATACAGCGGAAGAAAGAAGCGTGCAAAAGCGGAGTGCGGTTCCCTTACCCGAGGCGGATGGTGTCGGCGGCGCGGAGCGTGCCGAGAGATTGCCCGTGGTAGGTGCCGTCAAAACTCCAAGCGGCGGAAACGGGGAGCGGCTCGGCGGCAAGGGAGTCAAGAGAGACGGAAAACGTGCGGGTCGCAAGGGGCGTGACCGCCTGCGAGGTGTTGTCCGCACGCAGGGCAGGGGTCGAAAATGTTTGCGTGGCATCGCCGACCGTAACGCGCCCGCCGTCCCGCGAGCCGACCTGAATGCCGTAGTGCGAGAGGGAGACGGTGACGGTGACATCGGCGGATTTTCCGTCGGTCGAGATCAGTTCCCAGTCGAGCAGGAGGACCAGATAGCGGCTTTCCGAGGAGCGCGCGGAGCCGCGGCAACGCAGGAAAACGGGGGCGCCGTCCGAATCGGTGCCGAGGTCGCTTTCTGCGGAATAGACCGTTTGACGGTCGGGCAGGCGGTCGCGGCGCACGCAGGCAACGAGCGGAAGTAGCAACAGACAGGCGGTAAGCAGGGCAAAAAAGCGGGATTTCATAAGAACCTCCGGAAGAATTTTACAAAACAGGAATATTATACACCGCCGTGCCGCGTTTGTCAAGCGTTGCGGCTATATTTTTTTGAATCTGTATATTTGTCAATGATGTGAGACCGAAAAGAGGAAAAAACAATCAAGTCCAAAGGATTGTGAAACGCCCTGCGGGCGTAGAGAGCGATTAAGGCAATACCGCGTAATCCCGATGGTGCAATCACGAAGTCGATTTTTTCGTCAGACGATACAAAAATTCGCAGGCTGTAGCCGTGCTACAGGCAAGGATTTTTGTGAAGTATGACGGGAAAAGCGCGAGCGAGTGTGCCAATCGCGGATTGCGCGGTATTGCCTTAACGACCATCAAGTTTTTTTTGAACCTGATTCGGACATTTCCACCCGAGAACCGCCATGGGAATGTTGTTGGAACGGTACAAATACCGCTTCATTTGTAGTTGCAGGTCGGAGAAAGAATAGAAACGCAGATAATTGTAAATTTCTTTGTGGATTCGGCTTTCTTCCTGAATCCAAGACGGACGAATAAGCGGTATGGGAACCGGGATGACGTCTGTAGGCTTTTTCATCACGCAGTTTTGCGTTAGCGGTAATTCGATTCTATCAGAACGCAATCCCTTTTTCTATACCTTTTTTCGCTTTTGATCCCACATCTATTGTAACACTACTTTTCTCAAAAAAATAGGGGAAAGACCAAGGTCTTTCCCCAAGGTCTTTCCCTTACTCTGAAATCCGCTTTGCGTGGGAGAGGAGGTAGTCCTCGGCTTCCGGACACCAGACGTTGCCGTGGGATTTGACCAACCCGTCCAAGTGCGCGAAGAGCGGGTCTGTTTTGCCGAGTTCGGCGAAGTCGGAAAGGGATACCAAAGGCAAGTCAAGCGCGTTGTAGCAGACCTTTTTCGCACCGCTTGCGTGCTCCATCGCGTAAATCGTGTCGGGAACTGCCGCAAGCCCGAGGATGTGCGATACCATGACCCCCGGGTTGATGACGCCGCGTTCGATGAGGTCAATGGTCTCCACCGTGTCCTCGGGAATGCTTCCCGCCGTGCCGACCAGATGGATGCCGTCATAGTGTACGCGGTAAAGGTTCAGACTGCCGGCAAGGTCGTGAATCGCAGGACCCGCAAAGAAGTTGATGCAACCGTCAAAGCGCGCAATCTTCTCCGCCATGGTCAGAAGCCCCGCAACGGGAACCATGACCATCACGTCGTCAAACCCGCCGTCGGAAAGTTCCAGAAGCAACTTGACGGGGTCCGCAACGCCGGAGGTGTTGCAGTAGACCAAATCACAACCCGCCGCCTTTGCCGCCGCGGGACTGCATTTGCCCGCCGCGTAATCCAGACGGTCTTGGTTCAGATCGGTGACAACGACCTGCGCGCAGCCCGCGTAGTGGACCGCCAACTCAACCGCCGCAAGACCCATCGGTCCCGCGCCGCCGAGAATTGCGAGCCTGCCGCCGCGCTTGGCACCGTCGGTGCGGTGGTAGTTGGTGTAGTCGGTGTGGTACATGCCCTTGAATGCCCGCAGGACGCATCCAATCGGCTCGACCAGCGCGCCCTTGTAGTAACTGTCGCCCGCGTAAGGGAGCAAACAGCCGCGCTCCAGAACCACCTCGGGGACGATGGCATAAAGCGTGTCACCGCCTACCCAACGGTAGGAGTACCCGGGGTCGTAGTTGTTCTCCAGTTTCAGCGCGGGCTGAATGACAACCCGCTGCCCGACTTTCCATTTGTCGGTCAGTTGATTGCCGACCGCCACGATGTCACCGCACATTTCGTGTCCGATGATAACCGGATGCTCCGCAATATCCGGCGGGACCCGCTTGTGCGCGGTCCCCTGAATCACCGCTTTGTAGGTGGACGCGCAGAGCGAATCCGCAACCACGCGCATCAGGACCTCTCCGTCCCCGAGTGCGGGCAGGTCAAAGGTTTCCACGCGCAAATCTTTTGCGCCGTAAAGGCGCACCGCTGTTGTTTTCATAAAATTTCAGCCTCCTCTTGATTTTTCGGGTGATTTATGATACAATCATAGCATATCAATCACAATCTTTCAAGATGTGGCGGTAAAAATGACAATCAATCGTCGAATACGATGATTCCGGTCACAATCAATCAAAAGCAATCACGGAGGTGCGGAATGCTGACGGTAGAGAGGCAGGCGGAACTGTTGGAGATTCTGAAACGCGAGAAGAGCGCGACGGTGGCGGCGCTGACAAAGCGGCTGTACGCGAGCGAGGCGACGGTGCGGCGGGACCTTGCGGCGCTGGAGGCGCAGGGGTATCTCAAGCGGGTACACGGCGGTGCGGTAATTGGCGGTGCGCCCGACCGCGAGATTCCTTACGAGGTCAGGGAGAGCGTGCAGGAGCGGGCAAAGGAAGTGATGGCACGGCGCGCGGCGGCGTTTCTGCATAAGGGGGACGTGGTCTTTCTGGACGGTTCGTCGTCGGCGTTCCACATGGTGGGTCCGCTTTCGGAGACGGAGGACGTTCTGGTGGTGACGAGCGGCGCGCGGACGGCGCTGGCTTTGGCGGAACGGGGCGTGCGGGTCATCAGCACGGGCGGGCAGATGATTACGCGGTCCTACAGTTACGTCGGGACGCACGCCGAGGCCTGCATCCGCGCGATGCACGCGGACGTGGTGTTCTTTTCCTGCCGCGGGCTGTCCGACGAGGGGGAGATGACCGACACCTCGATTGAGGAGAACAATCTGCGCCGCGTAATGCTGGAACGCGCGCGGGTGCGCGTTCTTCTGTGCGATTCTTCCAAGTTCGGCAAGCAATACATTTACTCCCTCGGCTACCGCGACGTGTTGGATGAGGTCATCTCGGAGAAGTGAGGGGATGCGGACGCGGGAATTTATCGGAAACAGTCGTTTTGCGCGTTTTTTCGATTCGTGCGATATTTTTTTCACAAAAGCCCTTGATTAAATCGGAAAAGTATGGTATATTATTAGTCGGTAAACTAATTTTTCTGAAAGGAAGAAAATTATGACGTACAACAAGAAATCAATTGAGGACGTGGAGATTCGGGCAGGGCAGAAAGTTTTTGTTCGCTGTGACTTCAACGTCCCGATGAAAGACGGTGTCATCACCTCCGACAAGCGCATCGTGGGCGCGCTTCCCACCATCAAATACCTGATGGGCAAGGGTGCAAAGGTGATTCTTGCTTCCCACATGGGCAAGCCGCACAGCATCTTCACGCCGAACTTCAAACTGGACAAGAAAGAGCAGGCAAAGGTTGCGGCACTCCCCGAGAACGAGCGCGCGGCGGCAGAAGCCGAACTGAAAGAAAAGGCGCTGAAGAACGACCCCAAGAAGTTTTCGCTGAAGCCGGTTGCCGACCGCCTGAATCAGGAACTCGGCGGCAAGGTCGTATTTGCGACCGACATCATCGGTGACGACGCGAAAGCGAAGATTGCGGCGATGGAGAACGGCACCTGCGTGCTGCTGGAGAACGTCCGTTTTGACGCGCGCGAGACGAAGAATGACCCCACCTTTGCAAAGGCGCTTGCCGACCTTGCGGGCGAGGGCGGTCTGTTCGTCAACGACGCATTCGGAACCGCGCACCGTGCGCATGCTTCCACTGCGGGAATTGCCGACTACCTGCCGGCTGTCTGCGGCTATCTGATTCAGAAAGAGATCGGCGTGATGGGCAAGGCGCTTGCCGACCCTGCGCGTCCGTTCGTTGCCATCCTCGGCGGTGCGAAAGTCTCCGACAAGATTGGCGTCATCAACAACCTGATTGAAAAGTGCGACACGCTCATCATCGGCGGCGGTATGGCGTATACGTTCTTTGCGGCGATGGGCAACCGCGTCGGGACCTCGCTCTGCGAGACCGACAAGATTGAACTTGCCAAGGATATGATGGCAAAGGCAAGAGCCAAGGGCGTGAACTTCCTGCTCCCCGTTGACAACGTCATCGGCAGAGCGTATGACGAGAACACGACCTTCATGACGATTTATTCCGACGCGATTCCGGACGGATGGATGGGTCTGGACATCGGCGAAAAGACCCGCGAACTGTTCTCCAAGTCGATTATCGGCGCGGGAACGGTGGTCTGGAACGGACCGATGGGCGTTTCCGAGTGGAAGAATTTCGCAGCGGGGACCGAGGCGATTGCCGAGGCGGTTGCAAATTCGGGCGCGGTTTCGATTATCGGCGGCGGCGACTCTGCGGAAGCGGTTGAGCGTCTCGGTTTTGCGGACAAGATGACCCACATTTCCACGGGCGGCGGCGCGTCGCTGGAGTTCCTTGAGGGTCTGGAACTGCCCGGGATTGCCTGCCTGATGGACAAGGACTGAGCGGTCGGAAAAGAGGAAATAGTATGAATCCTACCAAGAGAAGAACGGTTATTGCAGGAAACTGGAAGATGAACTTCACGCCTGCGGAAGCAAAGGCGTTCATTGAGGCGGTCAAGCCGATGGTTGCGGGCAAGGACAACTGCGACATCGTGTTCTGTGCGCCCTATGTGACCATTGCGGCGGCGCAGGAAGCGGCGAAAGGGTCGAACATTCACATCGGCGCGGAGAACGTACACTTTGCGGAAAAAGGCGCGTACACGGGCGAGGTCAGCGCGAAGATGCTGACGGCTTGCGGCGTTGAGTACGTTATCATCGGTCACTCGGAGCGGCGGCAGTATTTCGGCGAGACCGACGAGACGGTGAATCTGCGGACGAAAGCGGCGCTTGCGGCGGGAATGAAAGTCATTCTCTGCCTCGGCGAGGTGAAAGACCAGCGTCTGAACGGTATCACCGACGAGGTGGTTGCGATGCAGACGAAGTTGGACCTGAAAGACGTGACGGCAGAGGAGCTGAAGCGGGTTATTATTGCTTACGAGCCGGTCTGGGCAATCGGAACGGGGTTGACGGCAACGCCCGAGCAGGCGGACGAGACTTGCGGCGTGATTCGCGCGACGTTGGCGAAGTTGTACGGTGCCGAGGTTGCAGAGACTGTGACGATTCAGTACGGCGGCTCGATGAACGAGAAGAACGCGGCGGAGTTGCTCTCCAAAGCGAACGTAGACGGCGGCTTAATCGGCGGCGCGTCTCTTGTCCCTGAAAAATTCACTGCGATTGTAGACGCGGCGCAGTGAGGTTAGGAATGTGAGGAAGACCTTGAGGGGGAGAAAGACCTTGGAGGCGCAGGGACCCCTCTTTCGGAGAGGGGTCCCTACCCTCCAAACCTCCCTGACCCTCCGAGAACTTCCCCCACGACCCCGCCATTTTCAAAGCGGAAATTTGATTCGCTTTGTAGGATGGCGGGGTCGTGGGGGAAGTTTTTTGGGCTTGGAGGAGCAGTGCTTTTTACGGTGTGCGGCTTCGCACTTGTTTTGTGGGAGCATAACGATGCGTTGAAAAGGTTGAAAAAATAGGGAAGTCCGGTAAATATACAGTCGCAAGAACTTGATGAGTATCACATAACAGTACAAAGGCACAGCGGATGCGGTTTCAAAGAGAAGGCACTGCACCAATGGGGACATTACAAAATCCTGAACAACAAAACAACTGCGGGCGGGAATCCACGATTCCCGCCCGTTTTCTCTCTTTCACCCCCGCACCCACAAATCGGGCGCGAAGCCGCACTCTAAAACATATTCGTACCTCCCAAACCAACCAAAACTTCCCCACAGGACCCCGCCGCTTGGAAAACGAATCAAATCTTCGTTGCCAAAATGGCGGGGTCCTGTGGGGAAGTTCTCGGAGGGTCAGGGAGGTTTGGAGGGTAGGGGACCCCTCTTTCAAGAGGGTCCCCTGCGCCTCCAA
Source organism: uncultured Ruminococcus sp. (assembly GCA_964630695.1). Classification (GTDB taxonomy): domain Bacteria; phylum Bacillota; class Clostridia; order Oscillospirales; family CAG-272; genus UMGS1865. Next base: position 3,520 of record CAZVYZ010000048.1, on the reverse strand, counting down.
GGTCTTTCCCTCTCACCCCTCCATCGCCAACTTCTCCAACCCCGCGCGCTTGATTTTGTGCGAGGCGTTCTTCGGAAATTCAGCCGGGACGGGAATGAAGCGAACAATCCGCTTGTAGGACTGAACCAACCCGTTTACCTCTTCTACTGCGCGTAACAGTTCCGCGCGGACCTGCTCCGGCGTGTATTCCTTGCCGTAAACTTCCGTAAAATGCGCGAGGTCCGGATAAATCAGAGCAACCACGTCAAGGTCGTTCTTCTTTTCGTTCGGAATTCCGACAACCACAACTTCCGATATATACGGGGAGCGGCAGAGATACGTCTCCAGTTCCTCCGGAAAAATGTTCTTCCCGTTTGCCGTTACGATCACGTTTTTCTTCCGCCCCGTGATGTGCAGAAATCCGTCCGCATCCAAGTAGCCCAAATCGCCCGTGTAAAACCAACCGTCCCGCTTGACCTCCGCCGTCAGTTCGGGCATCCCGTAGTAGCCGAGCATCACGTTTTCGCCGCGCAACCGAATCTCGCCCGTGCCGTCGTCCTGTATATCGTAAATGTCAAGCAACATGTTCGGCGTTGCAAGCCCCGCCGCGCTGTCGTTGTAGTAGGTGTCGCGGTTCACTGCCGCAATCGGCGCGCACTCGGTCAGACCGTAGCCCTGTATCGCCAGAATCCCGAGGTCGCGTAAGCCGCGCAGAATCTGCGGGTCCACCGCCGCACCACCCGATACCATAATCCGTAACCTGCCGCCGAAATTCTTGTGGATTGCACGGAATACACTCTTTTTTGCCATCATCCGCGCCCGTTCTCCGGGGATTGCGTTGGTGGCTTTTATCATCGCGTTGACCTTGTCCTCCAGACCGTTCTTGCGGATGTTCAGCCACAACTTGCGGTAGAGCGTTTCAAGCAAAAGCGGAACGCACAGCACGATGGTCGGGTGAATCTCCTGCATGTTGCGGGAAATGAAACGGATGCCCTCGGAAAAGGCGACCGAACTCCCGCTCCAGACCTGCGAAAGAAACCCGCAGGTGCATTCGTAAACGTGGTGCAGGGGCAGGACCGACAGGCAGACGTCTTTCGGACCGCAGTAAAGCATCTGCCGCACCTCGTGGATGTCAAAACACAGGTTGTGGTGCGAGAGCATGACCCCCTTGGAAACCCCCGTCGTGCCGGAGGTAAAAATGAGCGCACTCATGACGTCGGGGTCCACCTCGGCGTCAAAATATGAGCGGTCCCCCGCGGAGAGCCGACGCTTGCCCGCGCGAATCCACTCCGTCAACTTTGCAAAACCGCAACGCGCCACGGCGGGGTCCAACGCCTCAACTTTTTCCGCACTTTTGGGACCGTAAATCACCAACGCCGCCTCACTCACGCGTGCAATGTTCGCAAGTTCCTCGGCGGGAATCTCTTTGTCAACGGGAACGATGACCCCTACGCCGCAGATGACCGCCATGTAGGTCACCACCCACGCATAGCAGTTTGCACCCGTGACGATGATTCGCTTGCCGCCGAAACCACGCGCAAGCAACTCGGTCCCCAAAGCATTCACGTCCGCGCCGTATTCGCGGTAGGTCACCGTGCGCCACGCGCCGTCCGCTTTTTCCCTGAACGCGGGACGATCCGCAAACCGCTCCGTACTTGCTGCAAGCATTTCTTTCAGCGTTCCGTATTCGGGGACCTCGTAATTCCGATATTTTGCCATGATAAAACCGCCTTTCCGGTTTTGAAAACCGCATTTCGGAGAATATTATACCACAAACTGCGGTAAAAAGCAATAGATTTCACGACAAAAGCAACCGCAAGCCGGAATTTTCGGGAAACGAGGGCAGAAACATCACCCGACCGTCACAATAGGACGACGTGCGCAACGTTACTGCCCGAGTCTTTTTATCCTCTCTGCCGGACCGCCAACGCGCACCAACCGTTTTCCTCCTCGGCGTCGAAGACCTCGTAGCCGTAGGCGCGGAAGCAGTCCTCAACGTCCCGGCGGCGCTCCGTGATGATGCCGGACGCAAGCAGGACGGTTGCGCTGTCCGTATAAGGGGGGAGTGCGGGGACCATCCGGATGATGATGTCCGCAACCAGATTCGCGCAGATGATACGGCGGGGATGCTCGGGGACGCCGCGCAACAGGTCCGCCTCTCGGCAGGTGATTCGCCCCTCCAGACCGTTCTTGCGGATGTTCTCGCTCGCCACGCGGACCGCCATCGGGTCGATGTCGTAAGCCTCGCAACGCGCCGCGGGGTTCAGTTTCGCCGCGCAGATTGACAGGATCCCGCTACCCGTCCCGACGTCCAGAACGCCGTCACGGATTCCCTCTGCGTCACGCGGCATCCGCTTTTCAAGCAGGCGCATGACAAGGCGCGTCGTTTCGTGCGTGCCGGTTCCGAATGCCATGCCCGGGTCCATTGTGATGACGATTTCGCCGTCTTTCGGCTCGTAATGCTCCCATTCGGGGACCACCACGATTTCGCGCCCGATGTGGATCGGTTTATAGTATTGTTTCCACGAATTTGCCCAGTCCTCTTCCTTGACGCCGACCGTTTCGATTTTTCGCGGCTTCAGGCCGCAGGCATCGAACCGTGCGCGCAGGAAAACCACCGTTTCGGCGACGTTCCGCTCGGCGGGCAGGTAGACCGATACCGACGCAATCGTTTTGTCGGCGTTCAGAATGCTTTCGTCTATCAGGTCGCCGTAGCAGGTCTTGAGGTCGATGTCGCTGTAGTCCTCAATCTGGAGGTTATTCGACACCATGCTCATGATTGCCGTCAGTTCGTCAAGGTCGGGGAGCGCCACCGTGACGCGCAGTTGCGTCCAGTCCGTCACGTTTCCCCAGTCCCCGCAAATGTAATCTTGGTCCATTTTCTTTTCCTCTCTGCTTTGATGCTTACAGTATAGCATATTTTTGGGGGAAAGTCAAGACCTAAGACCTTGGGACTCTGTCCCAAGCCCTGCTTAGGAAACTTTTGAAAAAGTTTCCTAAGGACTTTCAAAACTTTAACTAAGGGGATTTTTACCTCTATATTTATGTGGTACAGATTTTGTGTAGCCATATACGCCCTACGCATTCCGGCTGCTCCGAGCAAAATCCCGTCCAGCGGGATTTTGACGACTATCGTCTCTCTCCCGCTACCGGATAAAAGCGGTAGGAAAGTTACATTTGAATAGGGCGGAACGACCCGCGTGTCGTTCCGTTTCGTTTATTAAGGCAATACCGCGCAATTCCGATGGTGAAATCGCGAAGTCGGATTTTTGTGAAGTATGACGGGAAAGGCGCGAGCGAGTGCGCCGATTGCGAATTACGCGGTGTTGCCTTAACTAACCTGAACTTTTTCTATCCGGTAGCGGAGCGAGCGGCGGTAGCCGCTTTGCCAATCCCGCTGGACGGGATTGGACGCGGAGCAGCCGGAACTCGTAGCACATATACGGCTACACAAAATCAGCACAAACAAAAAGAGGGACATAATATCCCCCTTGGTTAAAGTTCTTGCGGTCAAGGGGCTTCTTTCAAGAAGCCCCTTGTG
>CAZVYZ010000047.1:0-13137 GCA_964630695.1 uncultured Ruminococcus sp. | reverse complement strand
TTCCACTTCTATCCGGTAGCGGAGCGAGCGGCGATAGCCGCTTTGCCAATCCCGCTGGACGGGATTGGACGCGGAGCAGCCGGAATTCGCAGTATATAAACGGCTACATAGAGAATCCGCGCTACATAAATATAGGGGGAAATCCCCCTTAGTTAAAGTTCTTGAAATTCTTAAAAACTTCTTTCAAGAAGTTTTTAAGTGGGTTCGGGCAAAGCCCGAGGTCTTAGGCTTGGGGCAAAGCCCCAAGGTCTTCTCCCGAAATTTATGGCGGATTTGTGAAATAAAGCAACGGGGTCTTGACAGAGGGAGCAAGATTTGGTATAATAAAATAAGTATGATATGCACAAAAGGCAAAAACGCACGTCCTTTTGCCGACTTGCCAAAAGATGCTTTTTTCATACCGAAATTATCACTATTCTGGGAGGTGCTTTATGCCATTTGAAGTCACACTCCTGCTCGGAATTGTCATCGGACTGATCGTCGGCGCGGGGGCTTTCGCCATCGTGTCGCGTATCCTCCGCAACGTTCGTGTGAAAAACGGAAAAGAAAAAATCACGGATGCCGAGCAGGAAGCAAAACAAATTCTTGCAAACGCCGCTAAAGACGCGGAAACCAAAAAGCGGGATATGGTCCTCGGCGCAAAAGAGGAAATCCTCCGGTTGCGCAACGACGCGGAGCAGGAACTCAAAGACCGCCGCGCGGAAGTTACCAAAATGGAGCGTCGGCTGACGCAAAAAGAGGAAAACCTCGACCGCAAGACCGAGTCTCTGGAGAAAAAGAACGACCAGTTGGACGCAAAACTGAAAGAAAACGACGCTTTGCGCGAAAAGATTCAGGGGGTCATGGACCAACACCTGAAGCGGCTGGAAGAAATCTCGGGCTACACCGCAGAGGAAGCGAAAAACGAATTGCTCACGCGGATGGAATCCGAAACCCGCCACGAAATGGCGCAAAAACTCGACGAATTGGAAACGCAGTTCAAGGAGGAAGCCGAGGAAAAAGCACGGAACATCCTGACGCTCGCCATTCAGCGTTGCGCGGCGGACCACGTGGCGGAATCGACCATTTCGGTTGTCACGCTGCCGAACGACGACATGAAAGGTCGCATCATCGGGCGCGAGGGACGGAACATCCAGAAACTCGAAACACTGACCGGTGTGGAGTTGATTATCGACGACACGCCCGAAGCAATCACAATCTCGGGATTCGACCCCGTGCGGCGTGAGGTTGCACGGCTGACGCTTGAAAAACTGATTTCGGACGGTCGGATTCACCCCGCAAAGATCGAAGAAATGGTGGAAAAATCGCGCAAAGAGGTTGACGCGGTCATCAAACAGGCGGGCGAGCGCGCTACGTTTGAAACGGGCGTGCACGGTCTGCATCCTGAACTGGTGAAACTGCTCGGTCGGTTGCGCTACCGCACAAGTTTCGGGCAGAACGTCCTGAAGCATTCGATTGAAGTCTCGTGGATTGCGGGCATGATGGCGGAAGAACTCGGGCTGAACGGCACGATTGCGCGTCGGGCAGGACTTCTGCATGACATCGGCAAGGCGTTTCCGCAGGACATGGAGGGTTCGCACGTTGAACTCGGTGTTCAGGCAGCGCGCAAATACAAGGAAAGTCCGGAAGTCATTCACGCGATTGAGGCGCACCACGGCGACGTGGAGCCGCAGACGCCGATTGCCGTGCTGATTCAGGCGGCGGACGCAGTCTCGGCGGCAAGACCCGGGGCGCGGCGCGAGGACATGGAAAACTACATCAAGCGGCTTGAAAAGTTGGAGTCGATTGCAACAAGTTTTGACGGCGTCGACAAGGCATACGCGATTCAGGCAGGCAGAGAAATCCGCGTGATGGTGAAGCCGGAGGTCGTTGGCGACGAGAAGATGAAACTTATTGCGCGCGACATGGCTAAGAAGATTGAGGACGAGTGCAAGTACCCGGGGCAGATTAAAATCAACCTGATTCGCGAAACCCGCGCTGTGGATTACGCGAAGTAAGTTGGGGTAGGAAAGACCTTGGGGAGGAGGGGAACCCCCTTTCGGAGGGTGTTCCCCTCCTCCCCAAACCCCTCCTGCCTTCCCCGAACTTCCCTGCACGGCAACCGCCATTACATTGCGGAAATTTTATTTCGCTTTGTATGTTGGCGGTTGCCGTACAGGGAAGTTTTGTGTTTTCGGAGGGGTGGTATTCCCCGCATTGTGCGGCTATCGCGCTTGATTGGTAAGTGCTTTAGCGCTTTGTTGCAGGATGGGAGAAAGCACCCGAAAAGCAGCGTTCTTTGCGTGCGTGTGTTGATTATTTGCGGTTTTGCCGCAGAAATCGCTTGATGCGCGAAAAAAGCGGGAAAATATGTGTTTTTATCCGTTCTTTGCGTGCGTATATCGATTATTCGCACTTTTCTGTTCCAAAAGGAACCATCTAACAAATCAAAATTCGCCCCTATAAAACGCTATAGATTAACCGGTCAGCAACTAAATTGAACCATTTCTATCCGGTAGCGGAGAGAGGCAAGGCAACCAGTTGCCGCCGCCGCACAAATCCCGCTGGACGGGATTTGGCTCGTAGCAGCCGGAATTCGTAGTACATAAACGGCTACACAAAATCAGTACAACATAAACATAGGGGTTAAATCCCCCTTAGTTAAAGTTTTGAAAGTCCTTAGGAAACTTTCTCAAAAGTTTCCTAAGTAGGGCTTGGGGCAACGCCCCAAGGTCTTAAGTCCTTAAAAAAGGAGTAACACAATGTCAACCACACACATCAGTAAACCCGAAACGGCGAAGAGCGGGAGGGATAAAATCGACTGGGTCAGGTCCTATATGCCCATCCTGAACGCCATCGAAAAGGAGTTTCGGGAAACAAAGCCGTTCAACGGGATGAAAATCTCCATGTCCATCCATCTGGAGGCAAAAACCGCCTACCTCGCGGAGGTCCTCATGGCGGGCGGCGCACAGGTCCAAGTCACGGGGTGCAATCCCCTCTCCACACAGGACGACGTCGCGGCGGCGCTCGCCGAGGAGGGCTTCATCGTCAACGCCCACCACGGCGCGAGCGATGAGCAGTACCGCGAGGACCTCGTCCGCACGCTCGACTTCCATCCCGACCTCCTGATTGACGACGGCGGCGACCTCATTTCCCTCCTCCACGGCACCTGCAGGGAGTACGGCGACCGCCTCATCGGCGGATGCGAGGAGACCACAACCGGCATCCACCGACTGCTCGCAAGGGAGCGCGCGGGACTGCTCGACTACCCCATGATGGACGTCAACGACGCGGACTGCAAACACCTCTTCGACAACCGCTACGGCACGGGGCAGTCCACCCTGGACGGCATCATGAACGCAACAAACCTGATTATCGCGGGAAAAACCGTCGTCGTTGCGGGCTACGGCTGGTGCGGCAAAGGCTTTGCCATGCGCGCAAAAGGCATGGGTGCCGTGGTCGTCGTCACCGAAATTGACCCCATCAAGGCGCTTGAAGCCACCATGGATGGCTTTACCGTCCTGCCGATGCGCGAGGCGGCAAGAGTCGGCGACCTGTTTGTGACCCTCACAGGCTGCCGAGACGTTCTCACGCGGGAGCATTTCGCGGTCATGAAGGACGGCGCACTGCTTGCAAACAGCGGGCATTTCGACGTGGAAATCAACAAAGACGACCTCGCGGCACTCGCAACCGAGGTCCGGGAACGGAAACCGAACATCCGCGGCTACCGCATGGAGGACGGCAGGGTTCTGAACCTCCTGGCGGACGGCAGACTGGTCAACCTCGCCGCAGGAAACGGTCATCCCGCCGAAATTATGGATATGTCGTTCGGAATTCAGGCAAAAAGCCTGGAATACCTCGTAAAAACGCGCGGAACACTTGCAAAAAAGGTCTATGCAGTGCCCGCCGAGATTGACCGCGCAGTCGCAACCATTAAACTGGCGGCGGAAAAGGTGCAGATTGATTTCCTGACCGCCGAACAAACCGCCTATCTGAATCAGGTAGAATAAGAATCAGACTAATTTTATATGGAACAGAATCATGAATTGAAAACACAACTTGCCGTTATTGGGGCGGGACACGCAGGAATCGAAGCGGCGCTCGCGGCGGCAAGAATAGGCGTTGAAACCACACTTTTCACCCTATCGCTTGACGCTGTGGCAAATATGCCCTGCAACCCCTCCATCGGCGGGACCGCAAAGGGACACCTTGTCTATGAAATTGACGCACTGGGCGGCGAAATGGGCAGAGCAGCCGACCTTGTAACCCTGCAATCCAGAACCCTGAATACGGGGAAAGGCGCGGCGGTCCAATCCAAACGCGTGCAGGCGGACCGCAAACATTATCAGCGCTTGATGAAGCATACCTTGGAAACCACGCCGCATCTGCACCTTGTGCAGGCGGAAATTGTCGCAATCCGGACCGAAACCGATGAAAGCGGCAGGAAACGGATTGTGGGATTGGAAACCCGCCTTGGGGAAGTCTGGAGTTGTCGCGCAGCGGTTATCGCAACCGGAACCTACCTTGAGGGAACGGTTTTCGTCGGGAACGTCAGTTACGACGCAGGACCGGACGGGCTTCTCCCCGCCAAGGGACTGTCCGCCTCTTTAATAAAGGAAGGAATTTCTCTGCGGCGCTTTAAGACCGGAACACCCGCAAGAGTCAACCGTCGAAGCATTGACTTTTCGCAAATCGAAGAGCAGAAAGGCGAGGAACAGCCGATTCCGTTCAGCACCCTGACCGACGAGAACTACCTTTCCGGCACGGAACAGACCTCCTGCCACATCGTATATACAAATGCAGAGACGCACCGTGTGATTCTGGACAATCTCACGCGAAGTGCCATGTATTCGGGCAAGATACATGGCACGGGACCGCGTTACTGCCCCTCCATCGAGGACAAATTGGTCCGTTTCGCCGATAAGGAGCGACACCAACTGTTCGTGGAGCCGCTCGGCGAGGACACCGAGGAAATGTACATTCAGGGCTTTTCGACTTCTCTCCCGACCGACGTTCAGCACGCAATGCTCCACACTCTGCAAGGGTTTGCAAACGCCGAAATCATGCGCTACGCTTACGCCATCGAATACGACTGCGCGGACCCGACGCAATTGAATGCGACTCTGGAATTCAAGCAGATTGACGGGCTGTTCGGAGCGGGACAGTTCAACGGAACCTCCGGTTATGAGGAAGCGGCGGCGCAGGGATTGGTTGCGGGAATCAACGCGGCGCAAAAGATAAAGGGGGAAGAACCGCTTGTTCTGCCGCGCTCGGAAAGTTATATCGGCACGCTGATTGACGATTTGGTCATCAAAGGCACGAATGAGCCGTACCGCATGATGACGTCGCGCTCGGAATACCGCCTGCTCCTGCGGCAGGACAACGCGGACAGCCGTTTGACGCCGCTCGGACGGCGCGTCGGGTTGGTGGGAGACGCGCGCTACGCGGCGTTTGAAGCCAAGCAAGGACGCATCACCGCCGAAAAGGCGCGACTGGAGCAGACCGTTCTTTCGCCCGCCAAAGCCAATTCTTTTCTGGAACCCCTTGGGGAGACGCCATTGAAATCGGGTGCATCACTCGCAGACCTGTTGCGCAGGCCCGCCATTTCTTACGTCGAACTTGCAAAAATCGACGAAAACAGACCGAATCTGTCACGCGCAGAAGCGCTGACCGTCGAATCTGACATCAAATATGCAGGATACGCCGCAAGGCAGATTGGCGAAGTCAAGCGACATATCAAGTTGGAAGAAAAGAAACTGCCCGCAGGTCTTGACTACAAAGCAATCAAGGGGTTGCGCATCGAAGCCGCGCAAAAACTCGCACAGATTCAGCCTTTGACCATTGGGCAAGCGTCCCGCATCAGCGGCGTCAATCCGGCGGACATTTCCGTCCTGCTGATTTATCTCGGATTGCATTGAAAGGAGCAGAAAAATGACAGTAAACGATTTCAGCGCATTTCGCGACCAATTCCGCACGATTTTTGCGCAGAACGGCTTGGAACGATTCTGTGCCGAACCGCTAATTGCATCTTTCGAGGCTTTCACCGAACTGTTATGCAAAGTCAACGCGCACACCAACCTGACCGCCATTCGCGAAATCCCCGAGATTATCGCAAAACATTATGCCGACTGTCTGCTCGCCGAGCCATACTTCCCCCAAAACGCAACCGTCCTTGACGTCGGTTGCGGTGGAGGGTTCCCCTGCATTCCGCTCGCGATAACGCGCCCCGATTTGCAGATAACGGCAATCGACAGCACCGCCAAGAAAATTGCGTTTGTGCAAGCCGCAGCAGTGGAACAGCGATTATCCAATCTGAACCCGTTATGTGTGCGCGCAGAGGACCCGTCTATGGCAAAAAAGAAACAAACGTTTGCCGTCGGGACCAGTCGCGCGGTCGCCAGATTGTCCGTTCTTGCGGAGTTGGTTCTTCCTTATATCAAAGTCGGCGGCACGTTGATCGCGTTGAAAGGTGCATCTTGCAATGAGGAATTGGAGGAAGCAAAGAATTCGATTGCCGTTCTCGGCGGAGAAGTCGAGACAAATCACATGGCCGAGTTGCGTTTTGGAGAACATATCGAGACGCGTTCCATCATTGTCATTCAAAAAATCAAAACCACCCCCGCCCAATACCCAAGGCAATATGCGGCGATTCTGAAAAAGCCCTTGTAAAGCAAATGTTTCACGTGAAACATCATTTCGACCCTTGTGTCAGATGTTTCACGTGAAACATTTTCCCTTTTGCGTCGCGTTATAGACGGAGCCCATGATTGTTTCACGTGAAACACTCCCGTGCTTTTTCTGTCGAATAAATATTTTGTAAAATCTGCAAAAATCTCTTGTATTTACGGCGGTGTTGTGGTATAATAGAAGCAACGATAATAGACCAAAAAGGCGGAAAGAAAGGGGTTTATATGGGAAAAATTATTTCGTTTGCCAATCAAAAAGGCGGCGTCGGAAAAACCACGTCTGCAGTCAATATCGCGGCGTCTCTCGGTGTCTTGGGCTATAAGGTACTTTTAATCGACCTTGACCCGCAGGGCAATGCAACCAGTGGTGTCGGATTGATGAAGAAAAACCTGAAAAATACCATTTTTGAAGTGCTGACAACCGATTTGCCTGCAGAAGATGCAATCATTCAGACGCATTTTGACAATCTTTCGATTATTCCGACACACACGACGCTTGCGCGTGCGGAATATGAACTCGGGGACACCGAAAACGGCGAATATGTCATGAAGAAAAAACTCGCGAAAGCGAAAGAGACTTACGATTACATCATCATCGACTGCCCACCCTCTCTCGGAATGCTGACCGTCAACTCTATGACGGCAAGCGACGGCGTGGTGATTCCGATGCAGTGCGAATTCCTCGCGCTTGAGGGGCTTTCGCAGTTGATGTTCACGATCAGCCGCATCAAACAGCATTATAATAAGGATTTGAATGTGACCGGAATTCTGATTACGATGTACAACGGCAGACTGCTTCTCTCGGTTCAGGTCATCAACGAATTGAAAAAGCATTACGCGGACAGGCTGTTTGAAACAACCATTTCCAGAAACGTCAAGATTTCCGAGGCGCCCGGGTTTGGCATGCCGGTTTACTACCACGGCAAGCAGTCCAAAGGGTCCAAGGAATACATGAACGTAGCAAAAGAACTGGTTGAACGCATCTGATTTTAGGCTGACAGCATTGCAGTCTGAAAATCGGATAGCCGGAAAGGAGCAACTATGGCAAAAAGAAACGCAATCGGGAGAGATTTCTACTCCCTGATGTTCGACAATACGCCACCTGCGGACAACGCTTCCGCATCGTCGGCGGCAACGACCCTGCGCATTTCCGAGATTGAACCTCGGAGCGACCAGCCGAGAAAGACATTCGAGCATGAGCCTTTGGAGCATCTGGCGGATTCCATTGCACAATTCGGCGTGATTCAGCCGATTGTGGTGCGGGCAAACAAAAATACCGAGGGAACCTACGAGATTTTGGCAGGTGAACGTCGTTGGAGAGCCGCAAAAATGGCGGGGTTGAGCGAGATTCCCGCGGTCATTCTGGACGGAGACGATCTGAAAGCGGCGCAGGTCTCCGTAATTGAAAACGTACAGCGCGAGGACTTGAACCCGATTGAAGAAGCGCTTGCATACCGCACGCTTCTGGACGGATTCCACCTGACGCAGGAGGAGGTTTCCAAGCAGGTCGGCAAGAGCCGTCCCGCAATCGCAAACCTGCTCCGTCTGTTGGACCTGCCGGATGAGGTTCTGGAACTTGTGAAAACGGGCAAACTGTCCTCCGGACACGCGCGGGCATTGCTCGGATTGAAAAATTCCGAGCAGATGGTCTCTTTGGCGAACAAAATCGTGGAAAAGGACCTTTCCGTGCGCGACGTAGAGCGGACCATTCGTCTTTTGAACTACGAAGCGCCGGCGGAAGACGCCGAACTGAACACGCGCGAAGCCCAGAAAAAGGTCTACATGAAAGAATTGGAACACCGCGCCGTTCAGACGCTCGGCAGACGGGTAAAGATTCTGAAAACGCCGAAAAAGAGCGTGGTTGAATTGTCCTATACGGATGACGACGATTTGGAAGCCCTTTTGCGCTCCATTTGCGGCAGAGATTTCTTCAAGCCGGAAGAGGATGCAGAGGCAGACGGTGAAATGAACGGAGCGGGCGAGGGTCTGCTCGGAAAGGAACTGTGATGATTGACATTAAGTATATCAAGGAAAATCCGGACGAGGTCGTTGCGCGCCTTGCGTCAAAAGGGAAAGACGCGAAAGAGGATGTGGAGAACATCCTGCGTCTGGACGGTGAGCGCCGCGCGCTGATTGCCGAAACCGAGGCACTCAAGGCAGAGCAGAACAAAACGACCAAACTGATTCCGCAATATAAGAAAGACGGAAAGGACACCTCCGCTATTTTTGCCGAAATGAAAGAACTCGGCAACCGCGCAAAGGCAAACGACGACAAACTCAAAGAAGTGGAGACGCAGTTGATGTCGTTCCTGCTCGGGCTTCCGAACCTGCCGGACCCCGATCTGCTCCCCGGCGGAAAGGAAAACAATCAGCCGCTCCGTTACTTCGGAGAACCGCGCAAATTTGATTTCGAGCCGAAGAATCACGTGGACCTTTGCACCGATTTGGGTCTGATTGACTACAAACGCGGGGTCAAACTGTCCGGAAACGGTTTCTGGATTTACTCGGGACTTGGCGCACGTCTGGAGTGGGCGATTCTGAACTACTTTATCGACTTTCACATTGGAAACGGTTACCAGTTCATGCTCGTCCCGCATATGCTCGGCTACGAATGCGGTCTGACCGCGGGTCAGTTCCCGAAGTTCAAAGACGAGGTGTACTGGCTTGACGTCGCGGAGGATGAGCGCCGCAGATTCATGCTTCCGACTGCGGAAACGGCACTGGTCACGCTCCACAAGGACGAGATTCTGAGCGAAGCAGACCTGCCGAAGAAGTATTTTGCATATACGCCCTGCTTCCGCCGCGAAGCGGGTTCCTATCGCGCAGACGAGCGCGGCATGGTGAGAGGGCATCAGTTCAATAAGGTGGAGATGGTGCAGTACACGCTCCCCGAGAAGAGCGACGAGGCATTTGAAGAATTGGTCGCAAATGCGGAGAATCTGGTCAAAGGTCTTGGCTTCCACTTCCGCACGGTCAAGTTGGCTGCAGGGGACTGCTCCGCTTCGATGGCGCGGACCTACGACATTGAAATCAACATTCCCTCGATGAACGGCTACAAGGAAGTTTCTTCCGTTTCCAACGCGCGCGATTATCAGGCGCGGCGCGGCATGATGCGGGTCAAGCGGGCGAACGGAAAGACCGAATACCTGCACACGCTGAACGGCTCGGGGCTTGCCACAAGCCGTATTTTCCCCGCTCTGGTGGAGCAGAACCAGAACGCCGACGGCAGCGTGACGGTTCCTGAAGTTTTGAGAAAATATATCGGGCTTGACGTTATCAAAAAGTAACCTTTTCGGAGACCCGATTTCGGAAAGGAGAGAACATGTTCCTGCTTCAGTTTCAATCGGCTGCACTTGCCGTAACGCTCTGGGACAGACTGGTGGGATGGTACCATCGGTCGGTCTTTCGGGAGTTGATTGACTACCTTGATACGACTTACTTTTCGGTTGACCTCGGAATTTATCAACACTTTTCAGTTTCGTCGCAGACCGCTTCGGTTGTCAAAAATCTGATTCTCGGGTTGGCGTTCGGCTTCATTCTTGCCGCGGGAATTTCCTGTTATCTGAAAACCGTTCACGGCGGTTTTGTCCGTCGGCTTCTGGCAGAGGGATGCAATTCACCCGGGACGGCAAAGTCATTGTACGAACTTGGATATTTCCACAATATTTCAATAAGGAATCAACTACGCGGGGGCGGGACAATCGGCGCTCTGGTCCGTCGTGTCGGAGCCGCAGGGGAACCGGCGACCGATGCCACAGACCTCTCCGCCGCCAGATTCTACATTCCCGAGGACCTGCGCTACCGTGCGGAATTCCGCTATGAAAAGAAAGGTTCCGGCGCGCCGGTATTGATTCTGACCGTCGTTCTGACCGTCGTTGCCGCCGCGCTCCTGTGCCATTTCCTGCCCCAACTTCTGGGGCTTGCCGATGTGATACTCGGGATATTCCGGTAAGCGGCAGGCGAATCTTTGAAAGGCTTGGGCTGCACGGAACTCAGTACGAGTCAATCGCCGTCCTTTCCGCTTTTCCCTCTCACCCTGTGGAAAAGCGGAAAAGACTGTGGAAAACTTCGATGTCGGAAAGTTTTCCACAGGTTGTGGAAAAGAATGTGCAAAACCTCCGTTTTGCTGATTTTACGATTTTTCGGTTTCAAAAAATCGTGTTTACGCACATACGCACTGCAAATAGCGGGTTTTCCACCACTCTGCGGGTACGGGACAGGTTGTGGAAAACTCCGTTTTTTCGACAAGACCGGTTGGTGGAAAACCGCCGCGTCGATTTTCCGGGGCTGTGGAAAACTTTTTCCCGCTCCTTGCAAAGGAAGTGATTTCCGATGAAATTTTCATACCGTGACACCGTAAAGTGGCACGACACGGACGCGAACCGTTGCGTCCGCCCCGCCCGCATTCTGACCTATATGCAGGAAGCGGCGAATCTGCAAATGGCGGCGAACAGCCGCAATCTTGACAAACTCCGCGACGAGGAGGGACTGGCATTCCTTCTCAGCCGCATTTCTGTCCGTATCTACGGCGACCTGCACGCTTACGACCCGTTTGACAGCGAGACGTGGATTTGCGAGGGACACGGCGCGTCAACGACCCGTTGCTTCCGCATTCTGCGCGATGGGGAAATCATGGCGGAGGGGGTTTCCCTCTGGGCGCTGATGGACATCCGCGCGCATCGATTGGTGCGTGCGTCCTCTTTTGACCACGGTTTTGCGGGGGACGAACCGCTGCTTCTGCCCGAGTTGCCCGTGCGGTTTCCCGTGCCGGCGGTAGCGGAAATGGAGCCGGTCGGCGAGCGGCGGATTGTTTATTCCGACCTCGATTACAACGGTCATATGAACAACACGCACTACCCCGACATGCTTTGCGACTTCACGGACGGCATTCTGTCGCGCCGCGTGGTCGGTCTTTCGATGTCCTTTCTCCACGAGGCGACGTTCGGTCACACGCTGAAAGTCTACCGTCTCGACCGCGGGGAGGAGCATCTGTTCCGCACGGTCGACGCGGACGGTGTGACCTGTCTGGAAGCGCGGATGCTGACCGAACCCATCAAAGAAATACAGTAAAGGCAATCCCGCGCAACACAATCGGTGCAATTGCGCCGCCGGAATCGCGCGGTGGTGCCTTATGGAAAAACATGCAGGGGGTCTTATGAAACAGGTAAAAATCCGCCGTTGGCAACTGCTTCGCTGGCGCAGACATCGCGAGGTTGCGGACCTGCGCGGGGAAGAAATCGTTGCGGTCGGCAAGCGCGCGTTCATCGGTCAGGAGGAACTGGAAGAGGTTCTTTTTCCTCCCACGCTGTCCGCTGTGAAAACGGCGGCGTTTGCGGGGTGTGCGCACCTGCACCGCGTTGTGTTCGACGTTCAGAACGCGGTCGGGCTTGCGGCAAACGCGTTCGCGGACTGCTCCCATCTGCGCGAGGTGGCGGGGAGCGAGTTGCTGTCGGTCATCGGGACGGGCGCATTTGCGCGCTGTCGGAATCTGCGCGCGATTCCTCTCGGGCGGGACCTGCGCAGAATTGACGCAGGCGCGTTTGCGGGCTGTTCGTCTCTTGAGGAGTTGAAAATCCCCTCCTGTGTGGAAACGATTGGCGAGGGGGCGTTTTCGGACTGCTCCGAGTTATCCCGCGTGGAACTGGAGGAGGGGTTATCGGTTCTCGGTGTGGGGTCATTTCGTCGTGCAATTGCCTTGGAGGTTCCCGCATTTCCGGAATCTCTGCGCGGGATTCCTGCCGAATGTTTTCTGGGTTGTTCGGCGTTTACCGCGCTCGCTCTGCCTGCGACGATTCGGTCTATCGGCAGCGGGGCTTTCCGCGACTGTCGCCGTCTGAGGGAGGTTTCCGCAGATTTGGGGCTGACCGAAATTGGTGCATTGGCGTTTCTCGGCTGTCGCGATTTGGAGACGGTGCATCTGCCGCACAGTGTGAAAAAGATTGGCTTCGGTGCGTTTGGGTTCGGTTGGTCGCGCAAGAAGATTCGCGTTCTGGCGGACAACGAGTACATGCTGAAGAAACTACGCAAGATGTTTCTGCTTTGCGGGAGTCTCGGTCGTGTATCGATTGAATTCAACGGCAAGACTCTTGCCGAGCGCCGCCGCGAACGCCACCGGAAGTCCCTTTCCGACGCCCCTGCGCATATAAGTTAGGGGGAAGGGAAAGACCTTGGAGGGGGAGGAAAAGACCTTGGAGGGAGAGGAACCCCCTTGAAATGAGGGCAACGCGGCGGAGCCGCTATTGACAAGATTTTGCGTTGCAAAATCTGTCATCCCTCCCCTCCAAACCTCCCTCTCCTCCCTGAACTTCCCCCACGACCCCGCCATTTACAAATCGGAAAATTGATTCGCTTTGTAGGGCGGCGGGGTCATGGGGGAAGTTTTTGTCGTTTTGGGAGGTATGGATTTGTTACAGAGTACGGCTATCGCGCGTCTTTGGTGGGTGGGGATTTATTTCTTATGTCTTAATGTTAC
>CAZVYZ010000046.1:0-13308 GCA_964630695.1 uncultured Ruminococcus sp. | reverse complement strand
GAGGGAGGGGACCCCCTCTTTCAAGAGGGGGTCCCCTCCCTCCAAGGTCTTCTTCACCCCTCCAAGGTTTTCATCCCCCCTTGACAAAGCGGAAGAAATCTGGTATAATAGAGACAGACCGATTAAACGGCGGATACCGCCGAAAATAAGAGGGAACAAAAAATGGGAAGAAAAAAGACCGAACGGATTTATACGCCTGTGGAAAGCATGAGCCACTTTGCGAAGAAAATCGGCTCTTTCGGAGACAAGACTGCACTACGGTATTTCGATAAAGAACGCAACCTGCATACCATGACCTACCGGAGCCTTTCCGCGCGAATCCAACGGCAGGCGGCGGGCTACGCGGCGGCGGGACTTGCGGGAAAGCGCATCGCAATCATCGGGGAAACGTCGCCCGAATGGATTACATCCTACGTTGCGGCAATCGCGGCGGGCGGCGTGGCAATTCCGATGGACCGCGAACTGGAGGTCGCGGAGATTTCCAACTTTCTCGCTTTTGCGGAAATTGACGCAATCGTGTATTCGGCGTCGTTCAATGCCAAATTTGCGGAACTTGCCGAGGGACACCCGACGCTGACGAAACTGATTCCCATCGCGCCCGAGCGGGGGATGTGCGACGGGAACCCGCGCTATCTGTCGCTTGATGAACTGATGGCGATGGGTGAGGACGGCGTTGCCGCAGGATACCAATACCCCGAGGTTACGAACCTTGACCGCATGGCGGAAATGCTCTTTACGTCGGGAACGACGGGAAGCAGCAAATGCGTCATGCTCTCCGAGAAGAATATCATTTCGCCGGTCAACGCGGCATGCGAGGCGGTGGACTTTTCCCGCGATGACGTGACCGTCTCCATCCTGCCGATTCACCATACCTATGAACTTTGCATCACGCTCGCGTCGCTGAACTACGGCGTGGACATCGGCATCAACGACAGCCTCAAGCGTGTGATGAAGAACATCGAGTTGTTCCGCCCGACGCGGCTGATTCTGGTGCCGCTGTTCGTCTATACGATGAACAAAAAGGTCTGGGACGAGGCGAAAAAGAGCGGCAAGGATTCGCTGCTGAAATATCTGAGTGAAATTTCGCGGACCCTGCGCAAATTGAGTTTTGACGTGCGGCGGACGCTGTTCCGGCAGGTCACCAATGCGTTCGGCGGCAGACTGGAGCAGATTATCTGCGGCGGCGCGGCGCTCAACCCCGAGTTGGCGGATTCGTTCCAGGAGTTCGGAATCGACATTTTCGAGGGCTACGGGATTACCGAATGCGCGCCGCTGATTGCGGTCAACCCCTATTTCGCGCCCAAGCGCGGCTCGGTGGGACCTGCAGTGAACTGCTGCTGCGTGCGGATTGACCCCGACCATATCAACGAAAAAGGTTTTGACGAGGGTGAGATTCAGGTCAAGGGCGATAACGTGATGCTGGGCTACTACAAGAACCCCGAGGGAACGGCGGAGGTCTTTACCGAGGACGGGTGGTTCTGCACGGGTGACATCGGGTACATGGACCAGGACGGCTACATTTTCATCACGGGACGGAAAAAGTACGTCATCGTGTTGGAAAACGGCAAGAACGTGTTCCCCGAGGAGATTGAGGAATACATCGCGGCGCAGACCTCGGCGCAGGAATCGGTGGTTGTGGGCAGAAAGCACGGCGACGGCAACGAGATTCTGCTGACGGCGATTATCTACCCGCGTCTGGAGGATTTCGCCGACCCCGCCGACCACGAAGCGATTGAAAAAAAGATTCGCGAGCAGGTTGCAAAAATGAACCGCAAACTGGTCAGTTACAAGCAGATTCGCAACGTGGAATTCCGCTACACCGAGTTTGAAAAAACCACGTCGAGAAAAATCAAGCGGCATCTGGTGCGCTGAGCGGTTGCTATATGTGAACGTGCTGTAAATTCTGAATAATTTATTCCCAAAGGGTGGATTTTTCTGTAAAATACAGTATAATAAATAGGCAATCTATGGAATTCTGTCGAGATGGCAGATTTCCCCCTATTATTATACATATTACGGAGAAATACGATGGAGCAAACAGAAATCAGGTACATGGACGCGATTGAAAACCACTGCAAAGTGGACGCGATTCTGAACGGAACCAAAAAAGTGGAGTTGAACATTGACGTGGACAAGTTTCCGCTTCAGGCAGAAGCGGGGATTATCGGCATGAAAGTCGGGGACCTCTATAAGCCCACCGAGCGCCTGACCTATGAAATTCGCAAAATCTACCCGCCCGAACTGAACCCCGCGCAAAAGGAGATTGAATTCTGAGAGGGGAAAAAGACCTTGGAGGGAGGGGCGCCTCTTGTAAGAGGCGCCCCTCTCCCTCCAAGTCTCCCTCTCCCTCCGAGAACTTCCCCCACACCCCCGCCATTTAGAAAGCACGAATTTGATTTGCTTTTCAGATGGCGGGGTTGTGGGGGAAGTTTTTGGTGTTTGGGGCGGTATTGCTTTTTTACAGAGTGCGGCTAACGCGCTCGTTTTGTCTTTGGAGATGTTTTGGACTTTGGCTTTTGCGGGGATTGGAATCGGGATTTTTGGGGGGCATTGCGAGGTGCTTTCTGTGGTGCGGTGCGGATGGGTTTGTTGTTGCGCTTTCCCGTGTGCGGGGTGGGGGGACGTTTTTCCGTGCGGCGGTCGGAGCCGCCCTCGGGGCGGACGAGGCAGTCACCGCCGAAGCCGATGAGGTCGGTCCTGCCCGCGCGGCGCAGGGCTTCACGGACGAGCGGCGCGTTCTGCGGGCGGTTGAACTGGAGCAATGCGCGCTGAAGTTGCTTTTCGTGGTAGTCGGTGGCAACGTAGACGGGTTTCATGTTCAATGGGTTGATGCCGGTATAGAACATCACGGTGGAGGCGGTCCCGGGGGTGGGGTAGTAGTCCTGCACCTGCTCGGGGGCATAGTGGTTGCGCTTGAGGCAGAGTGCCAGTTCAATCGCGTCCGCAAGCGTGGACCCCGGGTGGCTTGACATCAGGTAGGGGACCAGATATTGCTCCTTGCCGAGGGACTCGGTGATGCGGAAGAATTTTTCGCGGAACGCTTCGTAAACCGCAAAGCAGGGCTTGCCCATGCAGGACAGCACCGCATCCGAGCAGTGTTCGGGCGCCACTTTGAGTTGACCGCTCACGTTATCGCGGACCAACTTTCGGAAAAACGTGTCATCGGGGTCCAACATCAGGTAGTCAAAGCGGATGCCGCTCCGGATAAAGACTTTTTTGACCCGCGGAAGTGCTTCAATCCGTTCGATGAGGTGCATATATTCGCTGTGGTCGACCTTGAGGTTTTTGCAGGGGGTGGGCGCCAGGCACTTGCGGTTTGCGCAAACGCCGTGTTCCAGTTGGCGGTCGCAGGCGGGGTAGCGGAAATTCGCGGTCGGACCGCCCACGTCGTGGATGTAGCCCTTGAACCCCGGCAGGGCGGTGATTTTCTTTGCCTCCTCCACGACGCTTTCCACGCTGCGGGAGCGGACGGTCCGCCCCTGATGGAACGCGAGCGCGCAGAAGTTGCAGCCGCCGAAGCAGCCGCGGTTGTGGGTCAGGGAGAACTGCACCTCTTCAATGCCGGGGACCCCGCCCGCCGCCTCGTAGGAGGGGTGGTAAGCGCGCCGATAGGGGAGACTGTAGACGTGGTCCAACTCCTCGCGCTCCAGCGGCGGCATGGGCGGGTTCTGCACCAACAGTTTATTGTCGTAGCGTTCGCAGATGGCGCGCCCGTTGATGGCGTCCTGATTCCGGTACTGCACGCCGAACGCCTCGGCATAAGCCCGTTTGTCGGTTTTCAGCAGGTTGTAGTCAAAGGTTGCGGCAACGTCGTAGTGGATGGGGTCGTCGGGGTCGCAGAGGTAGACCGTGCCGCGCACGTCGCGGATTTTACGGATCGGCACGCCGCGGTCGAGAAGTTCCGCCACGCGCAGAAGAATGTTTTCTCCCATGCCGTAGGTCAGGAGGTCCGCGCGGCTGTCCACGAGGACCGAGCGGCGCACTTTGTTGTCCCAGTAGTCGTAATGCGCAAAGCGGCGGAGCGAGGCTTCCAGTCCGCCGAGGATGACGGGCACGTCGCCATACGCCTCGCGGATGCGGTTGGTATAGACGATGACCGCGCGGTCGGGGCGTTTGCCCATCACGCCGCCCGGGGAATAGTAGTCAAAGGAGCGCCGTCTTTTTGCGGCGGTATAGTGTGCCACCATACTGTCGATGTTTCCCGAAGTGACAAGGAAACCGAGGCGGGGCTTGCCGTACTCGCGGAACGCGTCGCAGGAGCGGAAATCGGGTTGCGCGAGGATCGCCACGCGATAGCCCGCGTCCTCCAGCACGCGTGAAATGATGGATACGCCGAAAGACGGGTGGTCGACGTAGGCGTCACCCGTGACGTAAACGAAGTCGGGGCGGTCCCATCCTCTTGCGTCCATATCGGCGCGGCAGAGGGGGAGAAAGAGGGTCTGTTCATTGGAATTCATCGGGGTCCTCCTCGGGTTTTGTCGGATCGGCGGAAAGACCGAAGCCGGAGATATTGCCGCGTTGCATGGCGCCGAAGATACGGCGGCGCAGTCCGCGGTGGCGGTGTTCGAGGTCGCCAAGCAGGCGTTTCATTTCCTCGCGCTCGGTGTTGCCGTTGGCGGGGCAGGGGGATTTGATGACGGGCAGGTCTGCCTTTGCGGCGAAGTAACGGATGTCCTTTTCGGGCAGGTAGAGCATGGGGCGGATGAGTTTGATTCCCGTGCGCGAGAGGTGGGTGACGGGCGAGAAACAGCCGACCCGCCCCTCAAAAAAGAGGTTGAGGAGCAGGGTTTCCGCCGCGTCGTCGAGGTGATGACCGAGTGCGACGGTATTACACCCGAGGTCCTTTGCGGCGTTGTAGAGTGCGCCGCGGCGCAGTTTGGCGCAGAGCGAACAGGGGGAAGGTTCCTGCCGTATCTCAAACACGATTTTCGCAATTTCGGTGGGGATGACGGTATAGGGGACCTCCAGCCGTTCGCACAGGTTCCGAATGGGGGAGAAGTCGGTGCCGCCCGCGAATCCCATATCCACGGTGACGGTTTGGAGGGTAAAGGGGACGGGATAAAAGCGGCGCAGTTCCGCCATGGCGCAGAGCAGGGTGAGGGAGTCCTTTCCTGCCGACACCCCGACTGCGATGCGGTCGTTCGGGGCAATCATGCGATAGTCGTCCAGCGTCCGTCTCGCCCCGCTCAGGATTCGTTTGATGGGTTCCATTTTTTGACCTCTTTCTTAAGAGCAAGACCTTGGGACGCTGTCCCAAACCCTGCTTAGGAAACTTTTGAAAAAGTTTCCTAAGAACTTTCAAAACTTTAACCAAGGGGGATTTTACCCCTATGTTTATGTGGTGCGGATTTTTCTGTAGCCGTTTATGTGCTACGAATTCCGGCTGCTCCGAGCCAAATCCCGTCAAGCGGGATTTGTGCGACTACCGTCTCTCTCCGCTACCGGATAGAAATAGTTCAGGTTAGTTGTTGAATAGGGCGGAACGACACGCGGGTCGTTCCGTTTCGGTTGCAGGATACCTTAATCGCTTCACGAAAAAGACCGTGCGGAACACGCACGGTCTTTTTCGCGGAAAGGATTACTCTGCTTTTGCGTCCTCAGCCGTTTCAACCGGTTCAGCCGTTTCGGCGGGAGCCTCGGTTGTCTCCTCTACGGCAGGAGCCTCGGGAGCCTCGGGAGCGGCTTCGGTTTCGACGGGGGCAACTTCCGGCTCGGTCACTTCCGCTTTGGGGGCTTCCTCCGACTCGCCGGCGAGTTCTTCCTCTTTGGTCAGCGCTCTGATTTTCTTGAAATCATAGATGATTCTGCCGATGAGAGCGGCTCCTGCGGCAATGGCAACCGCGCCGATAATCTTTCCCTTGTTTTCGCACTTTTTCATGGATTTATCTCCTTTGTTTTATTTTTGTTTCTTTCAAGTTTTATGCGGATTCGCGGCGAACCATTCACAACTGTCGTAAATTTTCTGCGCGTCGGCGGTCAGTCTGCGCGGCGTATGCGGCGCGGACATCGGTTCATAAAGGAACAGCGGCGGCGTGATGCGCAGGTCGGGCGCTCCGTTCCGGACCGCTTCGACCAACACCGCGCAAGGCTCATGTGAAGCGTCGGCGTGGACCATTGTCATGCGTTTCGGTTCGAGTCGGTTTTCCGCCATGGCGGAGAACAGTTCACGCAATCGTTCGGGCTTCCAAACCACGCAGAATCTGCCGCCCGTTCGCAGGACCCGTCCTGCGGCGGCGCAGAAATCCGTGATTCCGCCCGCGACCTCGTGCCGCGCGATTTCTTTTTCGGTTGCTTGGTTGGACCTGCCCGAGCCTGCCCGCAGGTAGGGCGGGTTGGAAACGACCAATCCCACCTCGCCGTCGGTATCCCTTGTGCCGAGGTTGCGGATGTCGCCCGCATAGACCCGGATGCGGTCCTCCATGCGGTTGAGCGCAGCGTTCCGCGCCGTCAGTTCCGCAAAGGCGGGCTGAACCTCCGCCGCGACGACCGACCGCACCTTATCCCGCGCACAAAGCAAAAGGGAGAGGATGCCGGTTCCCGCGCCGAGGTCGACCGCACGTTCCCGCGGCTGTGGTCGCACGAATGCGGCGAGCAGATAGGCGTCGGTCCCGAACGTCAGCCCGTTTTTCTTGCGGATCAGGCGGAGTTGTTCGTTGACCGTATCAAGCCGTTCGTCCGATTGCAATCGGACCGTATCGGTATCATCCGGCATGAGGGGTATCCTCCGTCGGATGGAAACTGTCGGAATGAGGGGCGGGCAGACCCGCCCCCGATGCGAAAGCCGATGTACTCACGCCTCTTGGGGAGCGCCCACGGGGCAGGTATCAGCGCAACTGCCGCAACTGATGCACTTGTCCGCATCGATTTCGTACTTTCCGTCGCCTTCCGAAATTGCCTCAACCGGGCAAGCCTCGGCGCAGGCACCGCACGAAACGCAATCGTCAGAAATCTTATATGCCATGTCCATAACCTCCTGTTTCGGATTTCTGCGGTAACAAATCGGAACGACCGATTTGTACCACCTATATTGTATCATATTTTTTTGATTTTGCAACCGGTTTTGCAAAATTTTTTTCCTCTTTTTCGCGGAAAAAAACGAATTATCGGGGTTTTTTCTCCTTTTGAGGTTTTTTACGGGGGTGCGGAGCGGTTTCCGCGTTCTGCGCGGGCGCCTTTTCGCGCTTGGCGAGCAGGACCACCTCGTCGCGGCTGTAGGTTTTCGGTTCTGCGTCGGGGGTGTCGTTCAGCACCACTTTTACGGTCCCCGCGAGCGGGACCGACGAGACCACGGTTCCGATACCGTCTGCGGTTTTCACGGTGGAACGCACGGGCGGGGTCAGTTTTGCCTCGGCGGCATAGGTGTCCGCCTCGTAGCGCAGACAGCACATGAGTCTGCCGCAGATGCCCGAAATTTTGAGCGAATTGAGCGACAGATTCTGTTCTTTTGCCATCTTGATGGAGACCTGCCCGAAATCGTTCAGGAACGTGGAACAGCAGAGCGGTCTGCCGCAGGCACCCAGTCCGCCGAGCATTTTCGCCTCGTCGCGAATGCCGATTTGCCGCAATTCAATGCGTGTGCGGAACTCCGCCGCGAGGTCCTTGACCAAATCGCGGAAGTCGACCCGCCCCTCCGAACTGAAATAAATCAGCAGTTTGGAGTTGTCAAAGGCATACTGTGCGTCAATCAGTTTCATATCCAGTTTTCGTGCCGTCACGCGTTCCTGACAGTACCGCAGGGCTTCCTGCTCCTTAGCGCGGTTTTCCGCATTGCGGGCGATGTCCTCTTTCGTTGCAACGCGGAGCATCGGGCGCAGGGGCGTTACGGCGTCGGTTTTGCGAATCATGCGGTTTCCGAAACTGACCTCGCCGAATTCGGGACCCCGCACGGTTTCGACGATGGCACAGTCGCCTGCCGAAACGCGGTTGCCTTTGGGGTCGAAGTAGTAGACCTTTCCCGAGGCACGGAAACGGATTCCCACCACCTCAATCCGCGGGACGGAAGCGTCCGCCTCGTACGGGTCCTCGGACATCGGGTAGAGGTCGGAGCCGAGTGCGGCGCTGTCCGCAGGCATTGCCGCGGTGGGAACGGTTTGCTTCTCCTGTGGGACCGGTGCCTGTTCATGTGCGGTTTCATGCACGGCAGGGGTGGAACCGTCCGCCGCTTTGAGGACGATTCTGGCGCGCAACTCTTCCAAGGAGAGATTGTCCTCCTCGGTGGGCTTACCATACATATCGACCAAGCCCCATTTCGCGTTATAGCGACCGTCATGACCGCCGTCGCGCGGCGGCTTGCGGTTTCCTCCCTCGGGGCGGGACTGCGCGTCCTGCGCCTGCGGTTTTCTGCCGCCTTTGCGGCGGCGTTTTCTGCGTTCCGAATCCGCGTGGGATTCGGGGAACGATTCATTCTTTTCTGTATCCATATGCAATCCTTTCTTGTCGGTTTTCCGTCGGTCAGACCGACAACAGTCCGGATTCGGTCCCGAGCAGGGTCAGAATCAGCCGGACGTTTCCGTTTGCCCGCAAACGGTCAATTGCGTTTTCCGCCGCGCCGCACAGACGGAGCAGCCCCTGCATGGGGAAGCGGCAGGAAAGCGCGAGCGCTTCCTCGCGGTCCGCAAAGAAGCAGAGCGGCGCCGCCTCTGTCTTTTTGAGAAGCAACAGGTCGCGCAGAGCGAGCAGGCAGAGGTTCATGCAGGCGGTGAGTTCGTCGCGTTTCTGTCCGAGACTGCCGAGCAGGGCAATTGCTTCCGTTCCGTTTTTGCCTGTTCCCGCGAGCGAGAGGAACCGACGGACCTGTGCGCGGTCCGCAAGCACGGGTGCGCGTTTCTTGGGGTCGGAAAGTTCGATTGCGGGACCGACGCATCCGCCTGCCGCGGCAATCAGTTCGGCGAATTCCTCGGGGGACGACCGTTTCAGCGCGGCGGCTTCGGGGCAACGACGGGTCAGCGCGCGGGCGACCTGCTCTGCGGTCAGCAGTTCCATCCGTCTCACGGGTGCGCGGCTTCGGATGGTTTCCAGCAGTGCGAGCGCGTTTTCGGTGAGCAGGAGGAACAGGACGTAGGGCGGCGGTTCCTCCAGTGTCAGGAGAAAGGCGTTCTGCGCCTGCGGGGTGAGGAGTTGTGCGTCCTCCAGAATATAGAGTTTGGTATCCAGTTCGTTCGGTGCGACGCAGACGTCTGCGTGCAGGGCGCGAATCGGTTCCACGCCGAAAGTTGCTTTCTCGCCGCGGTTGACGTAGATGACGTCGGGGGACTTTCCCTCCAGAATCTTACGGCAGGCGGGGCAGGTCCCGCAGGGGAGCGGGATGTTGTCGGTTCCGCGGTTCTCGCAGGCGAGGGCGGCGGCAATCTGCAGCGCGAGCGTATGTTTTCCGCTTCCGCGCGGTCCCTCAAAGATATAGGCGTGGGAAAGTCTGCCCGTTCGGATGTCGTCACCGAGAAGTCGGCGCAGGTTCTCGTTTCCTATCAGTTCCGGAAATGCCGGTTTCACGGTGTATGCTCCTTTCTGCGGTTTTCTTCTATTATAGCAGATTTTTTCGGGTTTGTCAATAGACCTTGGGACTCTGTCCCAAGCCCTGCTTAGGAAACTTTTGAAAAAGTTTCCTAAGAACTTTCAAAACTTTAACCAAGGGGGATTTTACCCCTATGTTTTTGTGGTGTGGATTCTCCATGTAGCCGTACAGGTGGTACGAATTCCGGCTGCTACGAGCCAAATCCCGTCGAGCGGGATTTGGGCTACTATCGTTTCTCTCCGCTACCGGATAGAAAAAGTTCAGGTTAGTTGATGAATGGGGCGGAACGACCCATGTGTCGTTCCGCTTTGGTTGAAAGTTACATTGCAACAAATGGGTTATAACCTACAATACGCCGTTTCCGCCATGCCACACTCCCCACAAACGCCAATGGCACTATGTTTGCACTTTGTATGTCTGGGTGAAAAGGTTTGCGGGAGTCCAGAGGGGGCTTTCCTTAAAAGCCCCCTTTGGCGCATCCCCCGCATCCCTCGCGTTTCCAAGAAGGGGTGTAGGCGGCGGAAGCGGAGGAGAGGGACTGCGCGTAGCCGCGGAAGCCGAGACGGTTTGCCGCGTCGCGAACCGACTCGTATTCAAAGGTCGTCAGGCGGCGGTGTAAGGACTTTTCGCAGTCGTCGGGGGCGAAATCGGGCGTGTACTGGCTCATCAGCGAGAGCAGGAAGCGGGAGGGACCGAATTCTGCCGCCAGAGCCTCCAGAAGGGCAATCGAATCCGCGCGGTGTCCGGGGAGGACCAGATGCCGCACCATTACGCCGCGCGTGAGGGTTCCGGACGCGTCAAAAACGGGGTCGCCGACCTGCCGGAGCATTTCGGCGAGCGCGGCGCGCGCAACGGAGAAATAGTCGGACGCGCCGGAAAGTCGCTCCGAGAGTGCGGAGGAAAAATACTTGCAGTCGGGCAGATAAATGTCTGCCAGACCGTCGAGGAGCCACAGGGACTCCACCGAATCGTAGCCGCCGCTGTTCCAGACCACGGGAATTTCGAGACGGGGTTTGAGCGAGCGGAGCAGGGGGACCAGTTCGCGCGTGTAATGCGTGGGGGTTACGAGGTCCAGACAGGCGGCGCCTGCGTCGCGCAGGGCGAGAATTCGTTCCGCGAGCGTTTGCGCATCGAGTTCCTCGCCGCGCACGTCACCGTGGCTGATGTCACGATTCTGGCAGTAGACGCACCGCAGGTTACACCCGCAGAAAAAGACCGTCCCCGCCCCGTGTTTCCCGCAAAGGCAGGGTTCCTCAAAGGGATGCAGGGCGATTCGCGCAACGCGGAACGCCGCAGGAACCGCGCAGAAGCCGACGTGCGCGTCGTCTGTGCGGGAAACTCCGCATTTGCGGGGACATTGCATACAATCCGAAACCGACATTTTCCACCTCCGTTGTGGGACTCCTGTGCGTATTATAGCATTTTTGCGCCCGACTTGCAAGTTTTTTTGCGAAAAACCTTTACAAGTTGCGGTCGGAGTGGTAAAATAATGGGGTATACAGAGGCGCAAAGGAGAGAGCGGAATGGACAAAACGGAGGCAATGGCAAAACGTGTGATTGACGTTTATGCGGCGCGCGGGCTGACCGTTGCGACGGCGGAATCCTGCACGGGCGGGCTGATTGCCAAAACGCTGACCGATATTGCTGGAAGTTCGGCGGCTTTTGCGGGCGCGTGCGTGACCTACACGAACGAAGTCAAAGAGCGCCTGCTCGGCGTTGACCCTGCGACGATTGCGCGGGAGACCGAAGTCAGTCATGCCTGCGCGGGCGAGATGGCGGCGGGGGTGAGACGGGCGCTCGGGGTTGACATCGGTGTTTCGACCACGGGCTACGCGGGACCGGGCGGCGGGACCGAACGGGACCCCGTCGGGACGGTCTATATCGGTTGGAGGACTGCGCACGAGAGCGGGACCGAACGGTTTTGCGCGCCTGCGGGCGCCGACCGCCGTGGGGTACGGGAAGCCGCGACCCTGCGGGTTCTGGAAATTCTGCTGGCATTGGGGGAGCGTTGAAATGGGACGCCTAACTGCAAAAGCGGGGGAACTGTTCCGCCGCGCAAGATACCGCCTGCATGCGCGAAGTCTGCCTGTGCAGGAAGAGATGGAGCGCTTTGGCGCAGGCGGGGAAGACGTTATTTACCGGATTCTGCGGGAGCATTTTTCCTGCGTCATCCGCAACGTCATCGTGCCGCACAAGGACAAGTATCTGGAAAAGGACTTTCTGGTGATGGAGCGCGGCGTGCCGGTGGTCATCGAGGTCAAGAACTGGAAAGGGAAAATCGGCGTGGATTCGCAATCGGGCGACTTTTTCCAACTCAAGCCGAACGGGACCCGCAAAGTCCTCAAAAGCCCCGTCGGGACCACAGCGCAGTACATCCGTTGCATGAAAGAGTTCTACGGCATGGCGCGCACGGTGGTCGGGATGGTGGTGTTTGCCGAGCCGGACTGTGAATTGGACCTGCCCGAAGCGAGCGAGGGGATTCTGTTGGTCCCCGCCGCGGAGATGGTGGCGACCATCCGCGCGCAGGTGCGGCAGTACGCCAAGGAGCCGGAGCGGTTGCCGCCCGAGCGGATTCTGCGCTGTACGCGTTTCTACAGCGGCGAGCGGGAGTTCTGCAAGGGGTTGATTGCCGACGAAACGATTCCCTGTTACGACCCGAGCGGGGCACCCGTTCTGCTGAATCCCGATTACATCAAGGGGATTCACGTTGCGCATCAGCCGTTTCTTTTGCGGGACAAGTTGACGGTCCTGTACACCAACGATGCGGGCGGGACTTACTACAATCGGGATACCACCGTTACGGTCTGTTGTCTTGACGGGAACGCGAAGAAAATTGCGCTCTGCCGTGTCCGGTACGTCCTGTTCTGACGCGTCCGAAAGCCGAATCTTTGCACGAAATCGCATACTATGTACGAAAAGTTGGAAGATGTCCTATGAGCCAATACGAACTGAACAATTACCTATCATTCAATACACAATATCGGAACAAATACGAGAAAGCCTGCCCGCTTTTCTATGCGGACCTTGCCATTGCGGACAGTGAGTTCCGCATTCTTGCGGCGCGCGGTCAGGGGTTTGCCGAGGGGGCCTGTTTTGCGCTGTCCGACGTAAACAAACGCTTTCTTTTCAAAACGCTGACCGAAAAGCGGCGGGTCGTACTGCGACAGCGGTCGCGGATTTGTGTGGTTTCGGGGGAACTGTTACCGGTCGGGTTATATGTTCTTCTGCTTCCACACGGAGACAAGGTCTCGGTTGCTGGCGCGGCATCCTATCTTGCGCGAACGCAGGATATTGTGCTGTCCGCGGCAGTCCGCAAGTTGGCGGAGACGTGTCTGACCGAAGCGGGTTTCATGGAGGCGGAGGATGAAACGGCGATGCTGGACGGAATTCTTTGCCCCGAGTCGGGAATCACGATGTCGGAGTTCTGCACGCGGATTGCGTACTATGCGGGGTGTCGCATTCGACTTGACAGCGCCATGCGGGAACTGCGGATTCCGCACCTGCGCTGTGACAGGGTCCGTCTGACTGCGTATCTTTTGTGTGTTGCGCTGATTCTGCGGAAATGCGACCCTGACGGGGCATCTTTGTCGATTGAGGGAGAGGGTGCGGATTGCCGCCTTACCGCCGTCTGCAGTCCGCTTCCGTCCGAGGTTGATTGCCCCGAATTGTTCCTTGCGCTCCGCTATCCGCCTTTCTCCTGTTTCCGTTTGGACTGGAAAGAGGGTTGAGCCTTTTGGGGAGGGAAGAAGACCTTGGAGGGAGAGGGACCCCCTTGAAAGGGGATTCCCTCTCCCTCC
>CAZVYZ010000045.1:0-14283 GCA_964630695.1 uncultured Ruminococcus sp. | reverse complement strand
GGAGGGTAGGGAGACCCCTCCGAAAGGGGTCTCCCTGCGCCTCCAAGGTCTTCCCCCACCTTACCCCAATTTCCCCAACGCAGACAGAATGCCACCGAGTTTTTCGCGGTAAACGGAGAGTTTCGCACGTTCCGCATCCACAACCGCCGCAGGAGCCTTGGAAACAAAGGACTCGTTTGAAAGTTTCTTCTCCACGCGGAGAATCTCCCCCTCCAACTTCTCGCGCTCGGCGGAAAGCCGTGCCTTTTCCTTTTCCAAGTCAATCAATTCCGACAGCGGCAGATACACCACAGCCGAGTCGGTCACCACCTGCACCGCATTGTCCGCGCTCACCACGTCGGACGGGAACCGCTCCGCAACCTCAACCGCAGACGCGGACGCCAGACGCATAAAGAACGCATAGGTCGCAGGGCAGAACGAATCACCGTATTTCGTCTCCAGATAGACTTTCGCACGACGGGACGGCGCAACGTTCATCTCGTTCCGCCGCAGACGGATTGCCTTGATGGCTCCAATCACACGCGACATCGACAGCGACTCCGCCGCAAAATCAAGCGACGGGTCGTACTTCGGATAGTCGGCAATCACAATGCTTTCTGCCGCACCCGCGCAGTGCGGGAGCGCCTGATAGATTTCCTCCGTGATGAACGGCATGAACGGATGAAGCAACTTCAGGATTCCCGTCAGAACGTAGCACAGCACGTTCTGCGCCACAAGATTGCCCGCCGTCCCCTTTTCATTAAGACGGCTCTTGGTCAACTCAATGTACCAGTCGCAGAAAATGTCCCAGACAAAATCGTAAATTGCAGACAGCGCAACGCCCACTTCGTAGTGGTCGAGCGCGTCGGTCACCGTCCGCACCGCCTTGTTGTAAGCAGTCAGAATCCACTTGTCCTCGGGCGCGAGTTCCGCCGCGGCGGGGAGCGCATAACCGTCCACCGTCAGGTTCATCCGCACGAAACGGGAAGCATTCCACAACTTGTTTGCAAAGTTCCGCGCCGCCTCCATCTTCTCCTCCGAGAAGCGCATATCGTTCCCGGGCGAGTTGCCCGTCGAGAGCGCAAACCGCAACGCATCCGCGCCGTAACGGTCGATGATTTCCAGCGGGTCAATCCCGTTTCCGAGCGACTTGGACATCTTCCTGCCCTGCGCGTCCCGCACCAGACCGTGAATGAACACCGTGTGGAACGGCACGTCACCCATCTGCTCCAGCCCCGAGAAAATCATCCGCGCGACCCAGAAGAAAATGATGTCGTAGCCCGTCACCAAAACGCTCGTCGGGTAGTATTTCGCCAAATCGGCGGTCTTTTCGGGCCACCCGAGGGTGGAGAACGGCCAGAGCGCCGAGGAGAACCAAGTGTCCAGAACGTCGCTTTCCTGCTCAACGTGGTGACTGCCGCACTTCGGGCAGACCGTCACGTCCTCGCGGGAAACCGTCATTTCGCCGCAGTCGCGGCAGTAGAACGCGGGAATGCGGTGCCCCCACCAGAGTTGACGCGAAATGCACCAGTCGTGAACGTTCTCCATCCAGTTGATATATATTTTTGAAAACCGTTCGGGCGCGAATTTCACCCGACCGTCTTTCACAACCTCCAACGCCGGCTTTGCAAGCGGCGCCATTTTGACAAACCACTGGTCCGAGGTAATCGGCTCCACGGTGGTGTGGCAGCGGTAGCAGGTCCCCACGTTGTGCGCGTGCGGCTCCACACCAACCAGATAGCCGTGCGTTTCCAGATCGGCAACCAGAGCCTTGCGTGCCTCGTAGCGGTCCATCCCCGCGTACTTGCCGCCGTAGGAGTTGATGGTCGCGTCGTCGTTCATGACCTTGATGACCGGCAGGTTGTGCCGCTGACCGACCAGAAAGTCGTTCGGGTCATGCGCAGGCGTAATCTTCACACAGCCTGTCCCGAATCCGATTTCCACATACTCGTCGGCAATCACGGGAATCTCCCGCCCCACGAGCGGCAGAATCAGCGTTTTGCCGATGAGGTGTTTGGTTTTCTCGTCGTTCGGGTTGACCGCAACCGCAGTATCGCCGAACATCGTCTCGGGGCGGGTGGTTGCGACCTCCACGTACTGCCCCTCCTCGCCCTTGATGGGGTAGCGGATGTGCCAGAAATTGCCCTGCTGTTCGGAATACTCGACCTCCGCGTCGGACAGCGCCGTGATGCAGTGCGGACACCAGTTGATGATGCGGTTGCCGCGGTAAATCAACCCCTTTTCGTAGAGGTTGACAAACACCTCGCGCACGGCTTTGGAACAGCCCTCGTCAAAGGTGAAGCGCTGTCTGGTCCAGTCGCAGGACGCGCCGAGTTTTTTGAGTTGCCCCGTGATGCGCGCCTCGTATTTATCTTTCCACTGCCAGACGCGTTCGAGGAATTTTTCGCGCCCGAGGTCGTAGCGGGTCAGCCCCTCCTCCACGCGCAGGCGCTCCTCGACCTTAATCTGCGTGGCGATGCCCGCGTGGTCGGTCCCGGGGACCCAAAGCGTGTTATAGCCCTGCATCCGCTTATAGCGAACCAGAATATCCTGCAGAGTCTCGTCCAGCGCGTGACCCATGTGGAGTTGACCCGTGACGTTGGGCGGCGGGATAACCACCGAAAAATGCTCCGCTTCATTGGTCACGTCGGGCGTGAAATAGCCCTTGTCGCACCAGTTTCGATAGATGCGGTCCTCAAATTCTGCCGGCTGATAGGTTTTCGGCAGTTCGTGCGTTTCGTCCATAACTTCCTCCGTATAATAACTTCCTCTGTAAAGGCAATACCGTGCAATTCCGATGGTGCGAATCACAACTTGAAGAGTCGAATTTTTCGTCAGACGATACAAAAATTCGCAGGCTGTAGCAGCGCTACAGGCAAGGATTTTTGTGATGGATTACGAAAAAGGCGCGAGCGAGTGCGCCAATCGCGGATTGCGCGGTATTGCCTTCAATAATTTTCCCGATAAAACAAAAAACTCCCGCCCTATCAGGGCGTGGAGTACGCGGTACCACCTGATTTTACACGCACGGTCCCCCGCACGCATACACTCTCGCCCTTAACGGCGGCACCGTCGCGGACTACGCACAAAGGTCTTTCCTCTGCTTCCCCCGCGCCGCTACAAAGTGACTTCACCCGCTTCCCCACGGACTCGCACCACCCGCCCGCTCTCTGTCAGGGCTTCCGCAGATTACTCCTCTTTGTCACAGCGTTTACAGCCTTAAGTATACCACATTTTCCCCCGCTTGTCAACAGATATAGCAAAAATTTTCTTTGGGAAAGACCTCGGGGCGTTGCCCCGAACCCTACTTAGGGAACTTCTTAAAAGAAGTTCCCTAAGAACCCTCAAGAATTTCACCCAAGGACCGGATTCCGCAGGGAATCCGGTCCTTGGGTGAAAGTTTTTGGAGATTTTTAAGAGACTTTTTTCAAAAAGTCTCTTAAATGGTGCTTGGGGCAACGCCCCAAGGTCTTTTCTCAGGAGGATTTTACTGTATCTCCTGCTCAAGCGAGCGGAAAATCTCGTCGTCGAAGAAGTCGGAGATGGAGATGTCCAAGCCGTCGCATAACTTTTTGACGGTCACGACCGAAAGTTCCCTGCGCCGCGGGTCGAGCATGCTATAAACGGTCGACGGCGTGACGCCCGAGCGGGTTGCCAACTCGTTCCATGTTATCAATCGTTCCATGCACAGGCGCCGAAAGCGCAAAACGACCGCGTCCTTGATTGACATATTCATCACCTCGTCTATAGAATACCATTTTTCAACAAAATATCAGGATTGCTTTTTTATCATATCTCTTGTTTTGCATTCCGAATTGTGCTATAATAATGGTAGAACGACAGCGGCAGAGCCGCACGGAGGAAAACCATGACAGATAAAACAACACTTTACCCGTTCCGCCTTTCCGGCGTGACCAAATCGCCCATCTGGGGCGGCACGCGACTGGTGCGGGAGTGGGGCAAGCAGTCCGACGGAGACACGGTTGGCGAGAGTTGGGAACTGACTGTCCGCAAAGATGAAAAGAGCCGCATTCTCAACGGTCCGCTCGCAGGGCAGACGTTGGAGGAGGTCATCGACTGTGTGGGACCCGCTTTCATCGCGCCGGACTACTCTGCGGGGACCTTTCCGCTTCTGATTAAACTGATTGATGCCGCCGACCGCCTGTCGGTGCAGGTCCACCCCGACGACGCTTACGCCGCGCGGGTAGAGGGCGACAGAGGCAAAACCGAAATGTGGTACATCGTGGACGCCGCGCCGGACGCGGAAATCATTTGCGGGCTTCGCGCGGGCATTGGACGCGCGGAGTTTGCCGAGGCAGTCCGCGCGGGGAAGATTGACAGCGTGATGCACCGTCAGCGCGTGCGCAAGGGCGAGGTCTACTTCATTCCCGCCGGACTTCTGCACGCCATCGGCAGCGGAATTCTGATTGCCGAGATTCAGCAGAATTGCGACCTGACCTATCGCGTTTACGATTACGACCGCCGCGACAAGGACGGCAATCTGCGCCCCCTGCACGTGGAAAAGGCACTGGACGTGGTGCGCCCATTCACGGCAGCGGAGATTGACGCAATCCGCTTCTCCCGCCGTTCCGACAGCCTTGCAAACGGCGAGGTGCTTGCCGACTGCGATTTCTTCCGTGTGGAGCGCCTGACCTTGAACAACTCCGAAATCGTGCTCCCCGACTTTGCGGGGATGCGCCACCTGCTTTGCGTGGAGGGGTCCGCGACGTTGGTCTGCGGCGGCGAGTCCTACACGCTCGCAAAAGGTGACAACATGGAAAGTTGGCTCCTGCCCGCAGGGCTTCCCGCTTCCCTCTCGGGAACCGCCACCCTCATCGTCTCCGCCGTATAAAGGGACGCGTTGGGGAAACTTCTTATAAGAAGTTTCCCCAAACCCTTTCAAGAATTTTCAACGCATGGGAAAGTGCAAAATAGCAACGCGTGCATAGTTGAAAGGTTCGTCCGCCTTTTTCAAAAGGCGGGAATAAAGGCAATACCGCGCAATTCCGATGGTGGAATCGCGCGGTATTGCCTTAATCTGCTCCATTTATACTTTTTGAAAAGGGGGTATTCCACCTCCTTTTCTTTCTTGCAAATATATTTTCGCAAACTAAATCTTTGCAAAACACGGACCGAACGGCAAAGAATGCGACATAAAAAGCGCTCCGAATTCAAAATTCGGAGCGCTTTTCTACGCAATATTCTCAATCCAAGCGGTCATGTTTGTTCCCACCCAATGCGTTGACAGTTTTCAAAAAGGTTTCCCAACGGCATCCCCGCATCCTTTAGCGGAACGCGCCGAAAATCCAAAGCACCAGCGCGCCGAGTGCGCAGAGAATCAGGAGACAAGGGAGGATAATCGTAAGGAATGCCGCCAGAACCATCGCGAACCCGTCGCGAAAACCGACGTGTTCCCGCTTCATGTTTTCGGCAAATTCCTGCTCCTGCTTTTTGGTCGCTTTCCGCAGACCCCTGCCGAACATTCCGAATGCCATACGCTCCTCCCCTTTCCATTTGCCAAAATCAATTCTCGGCAAGTTTTACGCTCTTTTTCTCGGTCTTGGGCAACTCAAACAGATAGTTGCCGTTCTCGTCCAATTTCCGCTCGGGAAAATGGCAGGCAACGAAATGCCCGGGTTCAATCTCGGTCAACGGCGGCGGAACGCGGCTGCACTTGTCGCACGCCATGTAGCACCGCGTGTGGAACTTGCACCCCGAGGGCGGCTTGATTGGCGAGGGAATGTTCCCCTCCAGCAGAATCCGCTCCTTATTCAGGCTGTCCATATCGGTAGTCGGAATCGACGACAACAGCGCAACCGTGTACGGGTGCCGCGGGTCGGCGAACACCTTGTCGGCGCTCGACAACTCCACAATGTTTCCGAGATACATCACGCAGATGCGGTCGGAAATATACCGCACGACCGAAAGGTCATGTGAAATGAACAGATAGGTCAGGTGTTCCTTTTCTTTCAGTTCTTCCAACAGGTTGATAATCTGGGACTGAATCGACACGTCCAGAGCGGACACGCACTCATCGCAAACCACGAACTTCGGATGCACGGCCAGTGCGCGTGCGATGGAAATACGCTGTCTCTGTCCGCCGGAGAACTGGTGCGGATAGCGGTGAATCATATAGTCCTGCAAGCCGCACTGCCGCATAATGTCCAGAATATACTGCTTCATCGCCTCGCGCGTTTTTGCGGACTTCCCGTTGAAGAACTTGTGCGTCACAAGCCCCTCCTCGATAATCTGCCCGATGGTCATACGCGGGTTGAGCGAGGAATACGGGTCCTGGAAAATAATCTGCAAATCTTTGCGCAACAGACGCATTTCCGAATACTTCAGGCGCGCCAAATCAATGCCGTCATCCAGCATGGCTTCGTACTTTTGAAACTCCTCGTCCTCGGCAAACTGCGCTTTCCGCTCCGCAATCTTCGCCTGAACCTTTTCAATCTCCAGTTTCAGGACCGCAATGGTCGCGGCTTTCACCTGTTCGGCTTTCCGCACCTGCGCGAGTTTTTTTCCGATTCGCTTCTTGCGTGCCTCGGACGCGTCCGTAAGTTCGGTTTCGAGTGCGTCCGCCTCCAGACGGAGGTCCCGCACCGCCTCGTTCAGTTTCGCGACACGTTCCTCCCGCACCGCCTGCTGATAGAGCAACTGCGCTCCCGTCTTGGTATCGCGGACCAGAAATCCGCCCATAATCTTGGCAATGTGCGCCAGCGTGGTGTGCGCCTCGGCAACCGCCAGATTCTTCGCCTGAATTTCAAAGAACGTGGCGTTCTCGCCCGCCTGCTCAACCTTTGCGGTGAGTTCGTCCGCCTTTGCCTGCTCCTTTTTCAACTTCGCGATATATCGGTCCGCGTGGCGCAGGGTATCGGTGACGTAGGAGGGCGCGACCGACGCGCGGGGAACGCCGTAGTACATCGTGGTTCCCGCCGTCTGGTCATAGAGTTGGAGCAGGACGCGCCCGAGCGTGGATTTTCCGCATCCGGACTCGCCGACAACGCCGAGCGTTTCGCCCTCGTAAATATCCAACGTTATATCCTCATTCGCACGGACGTAAAGTTGTTCCTTTTGGAAAATACTCGACTTTGCGATGGGGAAATACTTCTTAAGATTCGTGATGGATAAGAGCTTTTTGGTGTTCGGCACTGTTTCTCACCTCCTTTTCAGGATAGAAGCAACGGATTTTCTGACCGACACCGATTTCCCGCAGGGTCGGCTCTTCTTCCAGACATTTCTGCGTTGCGTACTTGCACCGCGGTGCAAATTTGCACCCTTTCGGCAGTGCCAACGGATGCGGCACTACGCCCGGAATCGGCTCCAACTTGTGCGTGATGTTGTCGATACGCGGGATGCTGTACATCAGCCCCTCGGTATAGGGGTGACTGCACGGGCAGTTGGTGAAAATCACGCGTGCGGAACTTTGCTCCACAACCTGCCCGCAGTACATCACCACCACGTCGTCCGCCATCTCGTTGATAACACCGAGGTCGTGCGTGATGAAGATAATCGACGTGCCGTTTTCTCTCTGCAATTCGTTCATCAGGTGCAGAATCTGCGCCTGAATGGTTACGTCCAGCGCGGTGGTCGGTTCGTCCGCGATCAGAATTTTCGGTCGGCAGGCAAGCGCCATTGCAATCATCACGCGCTGACGCATACCGCCGGAAAGTTGATGCGGGTACTGCCGGATAACCGCCTCGGGGTTCGGAATCTGGACCGCGTAAAGCATTTCAAGCGCTTTTTTCATCGCTTCCCGTTTTCTCATCCCCTGGTGAATCATGAACGGCTCCGCGAGTTGTTTTCCGACGGAAAACACGGGGTTCAGACTGGTCATCGGCTCTTGAAAGATAACCGAAATTTTGTTGCCGCGAATATCGTACATCTGCGGTTCGCTCAGTTTGGTCAGGTCGGTCCCCTCAAAGAGGATTTCGCCCTCGGCGATATAGCCGTTGCTGTCGAGCAGGCGCAGAATGCTCATTGCCGAAACGCTCTTGCCGGACCCCGACTCACCCACAATTCCGATGGTCCGCCCGGGCTCCAGAGAGTAGGAAACATCGTTGACGGCTTTTACAATTCCCTTCTTCGTTTTGAAGTAGGTATGCAGATTTTTGACTTCGAGTAATGCCATGCTATCGTCCCTCCTCTCTTATTTTTCCGCATTGGATTTCGGGTCCATAACGTCACGGAGCGCGTCTCCGATGATGTTAATGCAGATGGTCGTTACGGCAAGGAACAACGCGGTAAAGAGCCACTGCCACCAATAGTTGTTCATAACGGTCATGTTGTTGGCACCGTTAAGCATATTCCCCCACGTCGGACGCGGCGGTGTAACGCCGAAGCCGAGGTAGGAAAGTGAGGATTCCGTCAGCATGCAGGTTGCGAAATCCAGTGTCAGCGTCACGATGATAATGGAAATCACGTTGGGCAGAATATGCTTGAACGCGATTTTCGTCTCCTTAACACCCATAGACTTTGCCGCCATGACATACTCGTTCTCGCGGGCAACCAACACCTGCGCACGCACCAGACGTGCAAGTCCCGTCCACGACAGGAAGCCCAGAATGCACATCAGGAGGAATATTTTCATATTCTCACTCCACGGCATATGCCCCATCACCGAGGAGAGAATCATGGCAAACGGCAGGAACGGAATCGCCGCAAAGACTTCGGTCACGCGCATCAGCACGATGTCCACCTTGCCGCCGAAATAGCCGGCAATACATCCGATGATGATTCCGATAACCGTGGAGATAATGACCGCCACGCCGCCGATGGTCATGGTCATCTTGGAGCCGTTGACGATGCGTTGGAAGATATTCGCGCCGTTCCTATCGGTTCCGAAGAGATACCCGCGGTTGCCCCACTTCTGGAGGAGCGTTCCGTCCTCGTCGGTGGTGTAGGTCTGGAAGCCGCACGCATAGACGTGTGCCGCCGTTTTCGTTTTGCTCGGGGTATCGCACTGGTCGAGCAGGTCCTCACCCCAACTGTAGACGTTGCCGAGGTTGGTCACACCGGAATAGTGGTGAATGCCCGCCGAAACCTCCGTGAAATACTCGCCGCTTGCCAGTTTCGGCACCGCAACGTAGGAGCGCATCTGATTCTTAAAGGAGCCGCCGAAAACCAGCGTGTGGTCCGAAAGCATATACGCCACGGTCGTGGTGGTCGCGTATACGTGTTCGACGGTCGCGCTCTCGCCGTTCGTCCCGTGCTTTTTCAGCAGGTCCTTGATGGGCGTTCCGTTCTTGTCCTTGAAATCATACTTCGGATTTTCAAAGGTATCCAGTTTTGCCGAGCCGAGTTCCAGTATCTTCGTGCCGCTCGTGCGAACGCCGACGATATAGTTCAGGGTAAAGGCAATATCTCTCAGCATCAACCCGTTCTCAGCCAGAAGTTGAAAGTCCGCCATGTTGCTGTAGGAGTTCTTGTTCCCCCAGATATAAAAGGTTCCGTCCTCCATCAGCAGGGCTGTTGACTGATAGCCGCAGGTCAGTTTCTTGATTTTGGAGACGTCCACGCCACTCTCGTACAGTTCCTCCGGCATCGGCAGGATAAATGCGGAATCCGCAAACTCCTCGTATCTGCCGTACTGACCCAGTTTATAGTTGCCCCAACCGTAAATTTTGCCGTCCTCGCCGATGGCAATGATGTGGTCGATACCCGCAGCCACCATGGCGATTTTGGCGTTCTTCACCTCGTCGGGGATTTTTGACACGTCAAAGCCCGTGGTGCCAATCTGGGTCGCACCCCAGACGTACACTTTACCCGCGTTGGAAAGACCGACCGTAAAAGGGCCGTAGGAAGAAATCTGTTTGATGTCCCCCTGCAGACCGGACGGTACGCTCATCATGCTCATCGTGGGCGCCAGATTCTGTTGCGTGGTTTCGGAATAAGCATCGTCATACTTCGGCATGAACAGCGGTCCCACGAAAGCCAGAACGAACATGGCAACCACCACAACAAGCGCCGCAACGGCGTACTTTTTCTCAAAAAAGCCTTTCAGAATCTGCTTCCCGGGACTCAGAATGATTTCAACGTCCTGAATCTTCTGCTGACCGTATTGGTCTGTTTCCAGAACCTCGTCGGCAAAGGTCTTGCTGCCGCCGAAAAAGAGACGCTTGAAGAAGCCGGCGCGCTTTTTCTTCGGTTGCGCAGTCTCGGAGGGATGCTTGATGTTTTTATCTTCGTTCATAATCGTACTCCTCCCCCGTTTACTTATTGACGCGCACGCGCGGGTCGACCAGACCGTACACAATATCAATGATGAGGTTGCCCAGAAGTGCAATCAGCACATAGAACAACTGCATCAGGAGCATGAGGTCATTGTCACTGGTGTTGAGTGCATCAATCATGACTTTTCCCATGCCGTTGAGAGCGAAAATCTGCTCAATGACCACAGACCCCGAGAAAATGCCGAGGAACCACCCCACAACCAACGTCACAATCGGGATCAGTGCATTCCGCCATGCGTGCGAATAGATGACAACCTTTTGCCGCAAGCCCTTGGCACGCGCAGTCTTGATGCAGTCCATCGACAGCGCTTCAATCATGGAAGCGCGGACGTAACGGGTCATACCGCCGAGTGAGCAGAACGTCATGACAAGCAGCGGAAGTGCCAGATAGTACATCCGGTCCAACAGGAATCGGATGCCGGTATAATCCGACCCGGGGGTACTCATACCGTAGGGCGGGAATATGCCGAGTTTGGAGCAGAAAATCCAGATGAAAAGAATTGCAATCAGGAAAGTCGGCAGGCTGTAGCCCACGATGGTCAGGATTTGCATGACCTTATCCCCGATTTTCCCGCGTTTCACGGCGCAGTGAATCCCGAGCGGGATGGTGATGGCAAGTGCCAGTATCGTGGCGAAAATGTTAATGAAAATGGTGTTCTTCATCGGCTCCTTGACCACGTTCAGAACGTCGTCACGGTAATACTCCGAATAGCCGAAGTTTCCCTGCAACAGTCCGTTGAAGCCGCCGCCCACCGTGTTTCCGGTTGCCGGGTCGGTATAAGGGTACAGCCCCACCCAACGCAGATACTGCACGAATTTGTTGTTAATATCGGTTCCGTACTGGCAGGAATACCGATAGTACGTTTCCTCATATATTTTTTCCCGCTGTTCCGGCTTGATGTTTGTCAGAGCCTTGACCTCCTCCCGCGCCTTCACCTTTGCTCGGTCACCCGAGGCGCCGTTGTAAAGGAGGAACATGAGGAAGGACAGGATGAGCAGCACAATCAGCATATAGAACAAACGCTTAAGTACATATTTTCCCATATCCAATTCCAATCTTACGTGTGAAAATGTGTTGAAGTTACAGGCGGCACTGCTCAAACAGACAAACAACGGGCAGTATGCCTTGAAAAAGCCGTTTTCGGGGCGAATACGGAATCCCCCATATAAACAGTATGCAGGAGGGGGCACGAAGCCCCTTCCTGCCATGGTCGGTCTCCCTCCCGCAGGAGGAAGAACCCACTGCGGGAGAAATTCAATTGTATCGCGTATCGCTTACTTCAGGAAGATGATATCAGCCACATCCTTAATGTAGTACGCAGAGTAATCGTCATACATCTCGGGGTCGATGGTCATCTGATACGAGTAATCGTATACTGCGGAAGTGAATCCGGTTGCGAAGTTGAACGCACTGTACGCAGGAGTTCCACCGTATTTTCCGGAACCGTAGTCATTCTGAATCAACTCTGCCAACATCGGATAAAAATCACCGAATGTGTTCTCCACAACCATACCGATAGCCGCAATGTTGGAGGCTTTCTGGAAGTCGGTCACCAACATATCGGTGAAATCGTTCTCAGTGGTTCCGTACCAGTTAATCACCAGAGGCATATAGTAGTAGTCTCCGACTTTGGTGGTCTTATACGTTCCGCTCTTGGACTGGTAGGTCTTGTCGGCATCCTTGATAACGGAAGCAGCAATCTTCTTGTAACGGACACCGGAGGTGTACGCGTTGCCCTGTGCATCATAGACCCAGCCGTCTGCTTCCAGAAGCGCAATCGCCTTGCTGGTATCTACGGCATACGCATTCAAGGTCATCCCGTTGACAACGGATGCCTTGTACATCCAAGAACCGCCGTAGTACGGACCGTTCGAGACGGAACCGTAACCGCCGGTGAAATTCTTCGCAAAGGTCTCACGGTCTACGCTGTAAGCAATAGCCTGACGGACTGCCGTGAACTGTGCAGGACCGAAGTCGCAACGATAGCCCAGTTTACCGTAACCTGCACGGCTGTAGTGAATGGAATCAAACTTGCCCTTCTTATCATCAATCAACTTGAGTGCTTCTTTGGTTGCGTCGCCGCCGGTCACGCCGGACAGAATATCCACGCCGCCCGCTTCCAGGTCAGCAAGTTGCGTCTTGGTAACAATCTTCTTATAGGTGACTTTCTCAATCTGCGGTTTGGTCCCCTCGTAGTTGCCCGCGAAGTTGGCGTTCTTCTTCAAAACAGCAGTCTCGGTTGTGGCGTCGTAACTCTCCACAACATATGCACCGGAGTAGGGATAGGTGGAAACGTCTTTTGAGCTTGCTTTAATATAAGCAGCATTCTTATAGGTCTTTCCGTCGCTTTCCTTTGCATAGAAATCGCCATCCAGGTAGCAACCGTTGCCGTCATCCTTAATCACGGCGTCGCCAAGCCACATCTTCGCATACTGTGCGGAGAAAGAAGCGTAGGTCACGTCATAGAAGTAA
The DNA here is from genome assembly GCA_964630695.1 of uncultured Ruminococcus sp. GTDB lineage: Bacteria > Bacillota > Clostridia > Oscillospirales > CAG-272 > UMGS1865. The sequence goes on along the minus strand of CAZVYZ010000045.1, from coordinate 1,599 downwards.
GGCAGATATTGCGCATCAATGGTAACGGAGAACTTGTAGTCGCCCAAGAGGCGCAGACCGCTCAGTTCTTTCTTGCCCTTGCCTTCAGTGCCATCGTATTTTGCAAAATCATCGTAACCGACAATCGTCATAGCGGAACGGTGGTCCTTGCCGGCAGCCTGTGCCGCAACAGGCGTAGAGAATACCAATGTGAACGCAAGATAATCCTTTGCAGTCACAGCGCTTCCGTCGCTGAACTTCAAGTTGTTGTTGATTTCAATCTCGAACGTCTTGGAGCCGTCCGCGTTTTCGGTCTCCTTGTGAGACTTCACAACGATATTGTTCCAGACGTAGTCGCCCTCTTTGTTGGAATCGACAGTTGCCAGACCGGAGGTCAGTTTCTGAACATCCAAGTCAGCGGCGCCCGGGTTGCTTGCACCGAACGCAGCGTAACGGAACGTGCCCGACAACTCGGTGGAGTTACCGATGATAATCGAACCGTCGGTAGACTTCCAGTCAATCAGAGCGTCTGCCGGACCCCAGTAGGGGTTCGTTGGGTTCTCTTTGACACCGGAAATCTTGGTGTTGTAAACGTCGTAGTATTCGTTGGAATACAGCGGCATCTCGGGGAGCAGTTTGTTCCATCTTTCGATGTACCACTGCCACCACTTTGCATATGCCTCTTTCTGAGCCGCCATGTCGCCGGCACCACAGTTATAAACCATAGCCATCGACAGGAAGTCCAGACCGAGGAGGTAGTTCTTGCCGTCCTTGACGATGTAGGCATTGCCGTCATCATCAACTTTCACGTCGGCAACGGTGATGTCCTTGCCGTACTTCTCGTACAGGGACCAGTAGTCACCGTCTTCACCGTACTTCATCTTATCCAAATTGAGGTAGTCGACGCTACCGTTCTCAAAGATGACGGGTTCCTTGGTCACTTCGCCGCCGCCCGTTGTGCCGGTATCTTCCGGTTCGTCTTTCAGCTTCTTGCATGCCGCCAAAAGCGTGAGAACCATCAGAAGCGCCAGAGCGAGTGATAAAATTCTGAGCTTTCTCATTTCGGATTCCTCCTAAAAATATTTGCCGAATCATCGGCTTTTTTGTTTCAAACGGGATTCGGAAGTTGGCTCCCGTTTGATTTGTTATAGTATACCACGCTTCCATATTTGATGTAGACTTTATATAGACTATTTTGCATTTTCCTTGCTTTAATTATGTAAAAATAAGGTTTTGCGGCATTGTTTTACCTTGTACAAATCGACAAAAGTGCCTTTTTCGGGCGTTTTTATGAGATTTCCGACGCTCCAAAATGCAGATTTCCGTCCTTTTCCTGCGTTTTCAAATAATATTTCGTGACTTTTCCTTTTTCAAAACGATTTTTTCCTGTTGTTGCGGTTGTATTTCCGGTTTATTCCATACCCCGCCGTTTGGTCCGCGTTTTGCAAGTTTTCACACTCAAAAATTCATTTGCAAAAATCGGCGCAAAAAAGAAACCCGTCCGAAACGGGTTTCCGAAAACGCAAAGGAAAGGGAATCGCCCCCCAAAAAAGGCGGGCGATTCCCTTAAGGCAATACCGCGTAATCCCGATGGTGCAATCACGAAGTCGATTTTTTCGT
>CAZVYZ010000044.1:0-14580 GCA_964630695.1 uncultured Ruminococcus sp. | reverse complement strand
CAGACAGACAGACAGACAGACAGACAGACAGACAGACAGACAGACAGACAGACAGACAGACAGACAGACAGACAGACAGACAGACAGACAGACAGACAGACAGACAGACAGACAGACAGACGACCTGTTTGCGCCTTGTAGCAGGTAGTTTTTCCTGCGCCCCGAAGTGTGGGGTGCTTTCTCCATATGTCAAAAAACCGGAACTTCTTTTCGCGTGAGCGAAAAGGGGTCCGGTTTTTTATGCTTTTTTGGGGGTGGAATTCCGCGTGCGCACGGAGTGAAGCCCGTTTTCGCCCGAATCGGCGGGGCTAAACAAGGGAGTCGCAGAGAAAGGCTGTGGCAACCGCCGCAATGAAACGGACGGAGATGAAAACCCGAGGTCGGCGCACAGAAAACTATTTGAATCAAAAATATGAAAGAAAAGAGGTTCCTATCATGCTGAAAAGAAAACATTCGCGCCTCTCGCTCCTATCGCTTCTTTTGAGTGTTGCGATGCTCCTTTCCTGCCTGACAATCGTCATGATTCCCGCGTCGGCAGAGGGGGCGATCTATGATGACGATGCCGCCGCTGTTGCGGCGGGATACTATTTCCGTTTGAATGGGAAGTATTACAAAAATTTGGTTGACGCGCATCTGGACGTTGCTGACGGTGACACCATCTATATGCTGGCGGACTACACCAACAACAACAATTCCACGCACGAAACCGTTGGCAAGGGTGTTGCCAAAACCAAAACATACACCATCAATGGAGGCGGACACACCTACAGCAGTACCGTAACACACGGATTGCATTTTTACCGTGCAAATGTGACGATTGACAACATGAATTATGTTGCCCAAACCGGCAATGGCGATGTCTCCGGAATGCGTGTAGAATGCACCGCAACGCTTACGTTGAAGAACTGTACTTTTGAAAAAGTCGGCAGTTGCGCAAACGATTGGAATACGCCCGTTATTGTATACGGAACATTGATTCTTGATGAGAACGCGATTCTGAAAAACAATGGAGAGAATGCGGGAACCGCCAGCCATGGCGTTTATCTGGAGGGAAAAGACGAAAGCGAAGTGCAAAAGGCTGGGGAAATCATTCCGAAACTGATTTTGAAGTCGAATGCAACGATTGAAGCAAAGCAGAATGTTATTCATGAATCCACAAAATCCGAAATTCAGGTTTTGAGTTCCGACGTAACGTTGACCGGAACGAAAGGTCGTCAAGGCGCATCCGGCACAACCGTCACGATGGCGGGTCCGACTGCGGAAGACCTTGAAGACGTTACGCTGACCGAAAAGTGGAAAAATCTCTATGATTTGCTCGGTCAGAAATGGGGCAACGAGGATGTTGCACAAATTGGTGAAACGAAGTATCCTACTTTGGCGGCTGCTTTTAAGGAAATAACTGATGGTTGTACACTTCAATTGCTGTCAAATGTGATTATGGACGGCAAGATTACGTTTGCTCCCGATACTGCAATCAACTTTACCTTTGACGGCGCAGGTTTTACTGTCTCGGGTGGGAATTACACTCTGCTGTCGCTTGGTGAAAACGTAACCTGTACAATGAAGAATATCACGTTCCACAACGGAAACGGCGGTGGAACAGGAACGCTTGACCTTGTGGGCGCGGATGTTACGCTTGACAGTGGTGCAAAGGTCACAAATAGCGGAACCGACCGTGTAAATCTTGGAAACAGCGAATATGTTGGTGTTTCCATCACCAAAAACGGCGGTAAGTTGACCGTCAAGGCAGGTGCAACAATAGACGTTTGTGGAACCGCAATCAAATCCGATGGCTTTACGTCCGAAACTATTATTGACGGCGGAACCGTAAAAACCAACAATCGCGGTTATGTTACGAACAAGTCGACCGCAACTTTGGTTATCAAGAGCGGCTTGTTTGAAACAACTCGTCCGACCGATACGCTCATTCTGACATACGAAGCAAGCGGCGCGACGGTTACAATCATCGGCGGCACGCTGAAAACATCCGGAATCAATATCTTCAGCGGTCCTGCAAAGACGGATATCACCGGCGGTACGTTCGCGGTCGGCTCCAAGAGTTACACCGCCAACTGTCTTGAAGAATACAGCCTCTCGCTGAATGACGACATCGGAATCAACTTCTACGCGGCGATTTCGGACAGCGCGGCGAAACTGACCGCTACGCTCCCGAACGGCACCGAGGTCGTGCTGAGCCTCTCCGATGCGACTGTTGATACGAAAGCGCTGTTCGGCTTGCCGAATCTGAACGTCTATCGCTTCACCGTCAACGTCAGCGCGGCTGACATGACCGCCGAAATTCCTGTGACACTGGAAGCGGCGGGCAATCCCGACGGCAGAACCGTTTCGGTCGTTGGTTACGCATCCGAACTTATGGCAGGTGACTGCACGGATTCCGTCAGAGAACTTGTCACCGCAATGCTCCACTACGGCGCGGCGGCGCAGACCTACTTCGGTAAGGATACCAACCACCTTGCAAACGCAGAGTTGACGGCTCCCGACTTCACCGACATCACGGTCGCAGACACCTACGCGCCGAGCGTGACCGGCAGTGCGGACGGCTTATCCTACTACGGCACGAGCCTGTTGCTCAAGGGCAAGACGGTTATCCGCCACTATTTCCGTTTGGCGGACGGCAAAAACATCGCGGATTACTCGTTCAAACTGGGCGAGAAGACGTTGCTTGCGAAGCAGTATCAGGAAACCAACCTTTGGTATGTGGAGATTACGGGCATCAAGTCCTCCGAACTCTCCAACGTTTACACCGTGACGGTTGGCGACATGACGGTCGCTTACAGCGCAATGAGTTATGCTTACACAGTTCTCTCCGCAGAGGAACGCGATGAAAGGTTGGTTCCGATGGTGCAGGCTCTGGTCAACTATGCAAACGCGGCGAAAGCCCACTTTACCACCAATAACTGAGAGGGGAAACGAACATGAAAAAATTTTATGAGAACCCGCAGTACCTGCTGATTGATGCCGACCTTGCGGACATTCTGACGACCTCGACCACAGTTGATGGCCTCGACGAGGACGAACTGCCCGTTCTGAAACTGAGATAACCCCAAAAAGGACCCGCGCCGCGGTGCGGGTCCCCCGAAACAGACTGCATTCAAGAAAGAGAGGAATTACTGATGAAAAGAAGAGCATGGCTTTCCTGCCTGTTGGCACTCGCAATGTTGCTTTCCTGCTTTGCGGTGATAACCGTTTCCGCTTCCGCCGCAGGCGCGGAGTATCCGAACGACGAAGCCGCGATTGAAGCGGGGTACGTGTTCTGTGTGGATGAGAAATATTACCAGACCCTTGCTGACGCTTACAAAGACGTCCCCGAAAACGGCACGATTGAGATGATTGCCGACTACACGAACTACACGAACAGCACCGACTGTGAGAACGTTGGCGCAGACGCGACTGAGGTAAAGACTTTCACGATTAACGGCAACAATCACACCTATACGACCGACAAGAACCACGGATTGCATTTTCACAATGCAAACGTGACGGTTGACGGCATGAATTACAAGATGACCGGTGAGGGGGCCGGTGCACGGGTGGAATATACTTCTGTGCTGACGCTGAAAAACTGCACTTGGGAAAAAACCAACAAGAGCGCCAACGCTTGGAGCCCGGCAATGATTGTTTACGGTACGTTAATCATGGAGCGGGATTCGGTGCTGAAAAACAACAATGAAAAATCAGACAAGCAGAGCAACGGTATCTGGACCGAGGGCAAGAAGCCGGATGGCACTGCGGACAAAAGCATTGTTCCGAAAATCATTCTGAAAGAGAATGCGACCGTTGAGGCATATAGATATGTTTTCTACGAAAAAGCCAATTCCGAAATTGAAATTCAGAGTACCGAGGTTACGCTGATTTCTCCGCACGCTGACAACCTGCCGATTGTACGTCGTATCAATGCGGAGGACAATCCGGATTCCGTTCTGAAATTTGCGGGACCGACCGATGAGGATTATCAGAATCCGGAAGCAAAAGCGGCGTGGAAAAATCTTTATACGCAGATGGCTGCAACTTGGTTTGACACGCCGAACGTGGATAAGGAGACTATCCTTTCCTACAAGCCCGACATGGGCGCGGCAAGTGTGCGCATGAAAGAGGACAGTTACGGTCTGCGCTTCAACACGACCGTTTCCGCCGACGTTGTCAACTTTGCAAAAGCGTTGGTTGAGAAAGGAACCATGACCTCTTTCTCTTACGGTACCCTGATTGTCCGCTACGATGACATTCGGGAGCGCACCGACCTCTCGGCGGAAACGCTGACGGCTGCGGGCGTGAAATTCATCGATGTCAAAGCGGATAAGGGACTTAAGGAAAACAAGGACGGCAGTGTGAGTCTCAGCACCGCAATGGTGAACATCAAGGAAGCCAACTACGGCGTGAAGTTCTGCGCGATTTCCTACATCACCTATGTTTACGCCGACACCACCCTCGGAACGGTGACCGCATATGCGGACCCGAGCGAGGCGAGCAGCATTGCGGATGCGGCATGGCGCGCGTTGGCGGACGTTACCGAAAACCTGAATTCCGAAAACACTAACCCGCTTCATAGTTATTGGAAACTGGAAAACGGCGAATATGTGGAAGTAGACGGCGACGTTTACACCAAGTATTCCAAGGCACAGAGAGAAACGCTTCTGGCGTTCACTTCTCTGAACTGAGAGGAGAGGCAACATGAAAAAAATTTGGAAACGGATTCTGGCAATTGCCATGCTTGCGGTCATGCTTCTGGCGGCTGTCTCCTGTGACGGCAACATCAAAGAACCTGCCAAAACCAACGCCCCCGCCAAAACCGAAGCCCCTGCAAACTCCGGAGAAAACACCAAGAAACAGGACGAGGAAACCAAACCTCCCAAAAAGGAGCGGGACGTGCCGTTTGAGGATAAAACCGAGGACGACGTTGTAGACGATAATTTCTGAGTACCCAAGGAGGAACCACATGAAAACGATTCTGAAAAGCGGACTCACGCTCCTGTTGGCGCTGACGATGCTGATTCCCGTTCTGGCATCTTGCAACGGGAACAAAACGCCCGCCAACACGCCGACAGGCACGAACGCCAACAGCGGGAACGGTGTAACCACCAACGAGCCGACCACAAACGGCGGCGAGGAAGAGGTTGAGGTCCTGCCCGATACCACTTACGGCAACCGGGACATCAACATTTTGATTCGGAAAAACGACACCTATTATCGCGACATGGAAATCGATGAGGACGAGATAAACAAAGGCAAAGCGAACCAAGTTGATGAACAGGTCTACTACCGCAACCGTGCCGTGGAAAAACGGCTCGGCGTGAACCTCAATTTCATAAAGGATGACGCATCCAGCGAAGCATTGAGTGCGGCAACCATGCGGAACGCCATTGGGGACGGAAAAATCGACTTGATTGCAGACCATGGCCGTTCTGCGTTCACCTATGCAGTGGAGGGCAGTCTCAAAAACTGGTACGATTTGAAGTACGTTGACCTGACGAAATCGTGGTGGAGTCAGGGCATGATTTCCGACTTTACCATTCGGGATACGCTTTGGTGCATGTCCGGCGACCTGAGTTACCTGAACACCGGCGCAACGGTCGTTATGGTGATGAACAAGAATCTGCGCAGTGAGTTGAATCTGGATGACCCCTACGAGGCGGTTCTGAACGAAACATGGACCTTTGAAAAGTTCAACGAAATGGTCAAGGAAGCCGGCGCCGACAACGGCACTACCGAATCGGACCCCGAAAAGGGCGACCAGACCGGTTATATGACGTCTCTTTGGAGAGGTCCGATGACGGCGCTTTTCTCAGCCGGTCTGCGCACGGTTAAAGTCGGTGAGGACGGCAATCTGCAGATGACCGTCAACAGCGACAAGACCATCCTGCTGTTCAAGGATTACTTCGATCTGCTCGGTCAGAAAAACGTGAAGTTTTATCCGGATGGGAAACCCGCGAATTTTGAAAAAACTTTTGCAAACGGAAACGTTCTGTTCATTGACACCCGTCTGTATGACGTGAACAAGATTATTCAGAACGGATTCATGGATTACGGCATCCTGCCGTGGCCCAAGTACGATGAAGATGCTGACGAATACTACGCATGGGTCGACGCCTGCGCGAACACGTTCGGCGTTCTGACAGGCAAGAGCGAGGAAGACTACGAGTGCATCAGTGCGGTTCTGGAAGCGCTTGCCGCTGAGGGTCACCGCCGCGTGATTCCCGCATTCTACGAGGATACCGTTCAGGCAAAGTACGCACAGGACCCCGAATCTTACGAGGCACTGGAACTGATTCGCGCAGGGCGCGTGTTTGACCTCGGTACGTTCATGGAAATCGACCTCGGCGACCTTTCCAAGGTCGGTCCCATAGTTTCGCAAACGAGCAACAGAAGTTACTCCGAGTGGTGGGAGAAAAACAAAACGGGACTGCAGGGCAAGGTTGACAAGTTGAACGAAAAACTGGGAAAGATAACCGGAACCAAATAATCACTTTTTCGGGAGAGTCCGGCAATGCCCGGTCTCTCCCGTACCTTTTACCGAAAGAACGGAGGAATACCTTTGAAAAAGAATCTGTTTTTCCGCGCGTTGCTGTGGCTGGCGGCGGTGGCGATGCTGCTCCCGTGCCTTGCTGCCTGTAGCGGAGACGGCAACGGGTCGGACCCCACGACCCCAACGCAAACCAAAGCCGGCAGTGCAACCGCCGAACCGACCGGAAAATTGTCGGATTTCTTCGGCGCGAACGCCAAAGAGTATGTGGTCATCTATCCCACAAGCGCAAAATCGACCGTCATCGAAGCGGCAAAGGCCCTGACTGCGGCGCTGAACTCCGCATTCGGGCTGTCGCTCCGTTGCCGCACCGACAACGCGGTCAAAGCGACGAACAGTCCGTGTGAGATTCTGGTCGGCGAAACCAACCGCAGTGAGAGCAAAACGCTTGCCGCGACCATGGAAAATGAGGGCGACTGGGGCATCCGGTGGTCCGGAACCCGACTCGCCGTTTGCGGAAAGGGCAACGCTGCCACAAGCCGCGCGGTCAACCGTCTGCTCTCGGATTACGTTCTCGGGCAAAGCGGGACTCTGCGCCTGCCCGATAAACTTGACCTGCACTGGAATTTCCGCGAAATGAGCCGCGCGGCGTTCACGCTGGCGGAATCTTATCGGATTATTTACCCGAACAGCAACAAGTCGGACGAACGCCGTCTCGGCGGCGCCCTGCGCGATGAATTGCTTGCTCTGACCGGTTCGACCGAAACCATCAAGGTGCAGTCCGACCGGACGGAAGACTCCGGCGCGGAAATTCTGATTGGTCTGACCAACCGCCCCGAATCGACCGAAGCCGCCAAAGGGCTTTCGGACTACCACGATTACCGCGTGACGGTAACGGGCAACAAGGTTGTGCTGTCCGGTAACAGCACCGAAGCGTTGCGTCGTGCCGCCGCTGCCCTGACTGAGGCGCTGACACTCGGCAAAATTACCGACCTCGGAAAGGATTACGTTTCCGAAAATCTGTTTTACGGCGAGGGGAATGCGGCGCGCCTGCCCGAACTTGCTTCCTTTGTTCCGTCGTGGTTACCCTCTGTAAAGCCCGCGTTGTGGCTTGGGAACCTTGACGAAAAAATCAATGCCGTTACCATGATTGACGCACGCAACCTCAGCGCCGTGCGGAACGGGGACGCCAAGAATTACACTGCCGGTTCCTTTGAAGCCATCGCTTCGGCAATCCTTTGCGGTGCGGACCTGATTGTGCTGGATGTTTTTGAAACCAAGGACCACGTTCTGGTCGCGGTTCCGGACGGCAATCTCTCGGGTTACACCGACGCGGCGAAACGTTATGCTTCTCTCGGTGCGCCGTCCTCCACGTTGGTCACCGATTGGACGTGGGAGCAAATCCGCACGTTGAAAATGAACGGTTCCGCTTTCGGCAGAGTGCTGACGCTTTCCGAGGCTGTGTCACTCTGTGCAGGGCATTGCATGGTTTATGTGAACGTATCGGGCGCGGACGATTGGACCGATACGCTTCTGTATCAGGCGTTTGCGCATCAGAATGCCGCAAAGTCCTACTTTATTCCGAACCCCGACCACTACTCGCTTTCAGAGCCGAAGACCCTGACTGCTCTGCGCAAATGGGTGAGCCGCGATAAGACGAACTCTTCGGTCAGCGATGCGTACAATTACTGGAAAACCTGCGTGGAGAAAAAGCCGAACCACTGGTCAAGACTGCTGTGGACGAACAACGGAACCGATGACAGTGCAACGTGGCAATCCCTGCGCGACGAATGGAAAACGTTCCTTTATACATCCGACATTGTCGCATACTGCGATTACATCGGCAAGAATCAGTCCGCTTCCACCGAAACCGATGACGTCAGCGTGAATCAGCCTTACACCATCGAGCAAAACGATTTGGGCTACCGCGTGATGATTCTTTCCGACACGCATTACTATACCACCTCCAACATCAAGGAGGATAACCTCGGCATTTCACGCGCGAAAAAGAAGGAATTCCTGATGGGACAGATCCGAAAAGAGATTGACGGGCGCGGGTTGGACGCGATTCTGGTCCTCGGCGACCTCGCAACCGACAACTGGACGGTTGGGCTGGAGGATGCCAAAAGTGACGCGGAAATGTACACGAAGAACACCTATTATGCAAAAACGCTGTACGACGATTGCTTCAAGCCTTTTGAGAACGAATTGGGTATTTATGTTCTTGCCGGTAACCACGACAGTTTTCTCAACGAAAAGTGGAAGGAAATGTTCGGCACTGACCGACAGTTCTCCTTTAAGATCGGCAACATGGCGTTCATCATGCTCGACACCTTCTCGAATCAGGGAAGCAACTCAAAGGGCAACGGGACTTCTTATGTCGGCATCGACAAAACATGGTTGGCGAGCGAAATGGCGAAGTATCGGGATTGCAAAGTCATTGTCTGCTCGCACTACTTCGGCAGCATGAAAGAACTGAAAGAGTTGTCCGACCGGTACAGCAACATCATCGGGTTCTTCCATGGGCATACCCATCTGTATGAGGTTGTGGACGTCGGGAACGGTACCAAATGTATCAATGACGGCGGCTTTTCCTACACTGCGTTCACAAGCGAGAGCGGAGACTGGAACTTTGAATATCTGGACCCGCGTTCCGCTTGGGGGTATTGCATTGTGGAGTGGAGCGAAGACAACAGCCGTTGCGTGTCCTATCGCACCTCGCTTGCCATCACTTACGAGGCAACCAACATGACCTACAAAATTGCCAAGGAACGCAAAACGGCGGATATTGCGCTTTCGTGACGGATTTTGCCTGCAAAAAACGTAAAATTCTGCCATGAATTAAGCATGAAACGACTTGCATAAATTGAAAAATATGTTATAATTAAAGCATCGAGGGAGAACCCGACGCGGTTCGTCGGGGTCTCCCTCCCTGTCCCAAAGGAGAATTCCATGAAACATCGCATTCTTTTGGTTTCGGATATGCACTATACCACCGACCTTTCGGAAAAGGAACTTCGTCTCACGCACCCCGAATCCACCGCCTCGCTCGCTTCAGGACCGCTCTTCGGCAGAACCCAGAGGGAGAAAATTGACCTGATTTCCGCGGCGGTGGCGGAAGAACACGCTAAGGCACCGCTTGACGCGGTTCTGGTCCTCGGCGACCTTTCCATCGACGACTACGACTACCGCAAACTGCCCGACAACTACTGCCGCCGCTTTCTGGACGAGTGTATGCGCACGTTTCCGTGTCCCTCGTGGGCATTGGCGGGCAACCACGACAGTTATCCCGAAGACGCATGGCGCGAGGTGTTCGGTTACGGGCGGCAGTTCTCGGTGAAAATCGGGGACCGCGTATTCGTCATGCTCGATACGTTCCGCAAGGTGCCCGCGCACAACGCTTCGGGGGCAGGGTATACGCCGGTTGATACCGATTTTCTCCATGCTGAACTGGAGAAGTATCCGACCGAAAAAATCTTTCTCTGCACGCACTATATCGATGTTCACCAAGAGGAGCAGAACGCGGAATTCTGTCGTATCCTGCGGGAAAACGACCGCATTCTCGCGCTCTTCCGCGGACATACGCACATTGCCGAACTGCTGTCCTTTGCGGACAAACCGCTCGCTGACATCGGCGGTTACGGTTACAGCGGACAGGTGATTGACGGGAAATATACGTTTGAAATCTTCTCTCCGAGATGGGCATACGGCTATGAAATTCTGGAGTGGGACGATGACACAACCCGCTTCTACCACGTCAAGCCCGCGCTTCACTACGAGGCGAAGAACGGAAGTTTTGACGTACCGCTGACAATTTCGGGCGAATGCACGCTGAACGCCTGAGAAAAATAAGGAGAATACAGAATACCATGACAGAAAAAATCCGAATTGCGACCGGGAACGGGACAGAGGTCATCCTGACCGAGGCGGAACTCGAAAACGCACGCGCCGTGTACGTGGACGCACGCCGTGTTTCGGGAGGGGAGATTCTCTATACCCCCCCACAGCCCGAATGCGACGAGTATGTCGCCATCGAAAACCATTCCCCGTTCTGGTGCCGCCCGTTCTTCGGGGAGGACCTCCGCGACCTGCCGGAGTTGGTGCAGGCGTTGCTTCTGCGACGGGGGGACCTTTACCGTTACATCCTGCCGATTTGCGCGGACACGTGGAAAACCGTCATCCGCGGCGGCAAAAACGGAATGGAATTCCGCCTGTACACGAACTGCAACCAAGCGGTTGACTGCGTGCGCCAACTTTCCTGGGTGGAAGCGCGCGGCAGGGACCCGCTGGAACTGGCGCACCGTTGCGCTAAAGTCGCTGCGGCATTGCTCGGAAACGGCATGAAGTTGCGGGCGGAGCGCTCCTATCCCGAGGTATTGGAGTACCTCGGTTGGTGTTCATGGGACGCGTTTCAGATTCGCGTGAATGAAACGGGATTGCTGGAAAAAGCGGCGGAATTCCGGGACAAAGGGGTTCCGGTCCGGTATGCAATCCTTGATGACATGTGGGCGGACTGCCCGAAACTGAACGAAATCCCGCGCGATACGGATTTCCGCACGATGGTCGGATTCATGCACCGGAGCAAATTGCGCTCCTTTGAGGGGGACCCCGCGCGGTTCCCGAACGGCATGAAGCATACCGTGGAAGCGCTGAAAGAAGCGGGAATCCGCAATGTCGGCATCTGGTTCCCGACAACGGGCTACTGGTCCGGCGTGGAAGCGGGCGGCGAAGCAGAGCGCGAATTTGCCGTCGACCTGATGACCGATTCGGAAGGCAGACGCATCGTCAAACCCGAATTGCCGCACACGGCGCATTGGTTCGGCGCACTCTGCGGCAAAGCGAAATCTTGGGGCGCCGACTTTGTCAAGATTGACAATCAGGGCTGTCAGCACTATTACCGCGAGGCGGGACCGATTGGAAAGACTGCCCGCGCCGTACAGACGGGAATCGAGACGGCTGTTGCGGAACAGATGGGCGGCGCGGTCATCAACTGTATGGGAATGCCGTCGGAATGTATGTTCAACCGTCCCGACAGTGCCGTCAGCCGTTGTTCGGACGATTTCATGCCCGAAAACCGCGCGTGGTTCTCCAAGCACATTCTGCAATGCGCCTACAACGGCATTTTGCAGGGACAGTTCTACGTCAACGACTGGGATATGTGGTGGACAGACGATGGGCAGGCAAAGAAAAACAGTCTTTGCCGTGCCATCAGCGGCGGACCGATTTATGTCAGCGACAAGTTGAACCGGACCAACGCGGAGATTCTGCGCCCGCTGTGCTTCTCGGACGGTCGGATTCCGCGCCCGGACGAGAGCGCCACACCGACGGCAGACTGCCTGACGTGCGACCCGCGCACAAGCGGAAAGCCGCTGAAGGTGCGGAACATCGCGTGCGGAACGGGTATTCTGGCGGCATTCAATCTGGACGCGGAGGAAAAGCCGGTTTCGGGAAGCCTCGTCGCGGCGGATGTCGGATTTTCGGCGAAGACCCGCGTGGTGGTTTACGATTGGTTTGCCAAAATCTGCCGTCTGCTGGAAGCGGGCGAGTGTATGGAATTTACGTTGGAGGGACCCGACGATTACCGCCTCTGGTGGGTGGTCCCGTACGTTAGCGCAGGCGTGACGATGCTCGGCAAAACCGATTTGTATATCGGATCCCTTGCGGCAGAGACGCTTGGAGATAACCGCTATCGGATTGCCGACGGCGGGGAATTCGCCGTTGCGTGCAAGCAGACCGTGCGCGTGGAAGTAAACGGAGAGATTCTGGATGGAGAGCGGGATGGATTGCTTTTCCGGTTCCGTCTGCCGGAGAATACGACGGAGGTCCGTATTCTTTCGGAATAAAAAATCCCCATATCCGCCCCGACGGGGCGGATATGGGAAAGGGAAGCGGTCAGTTGCGCTCGGACGTGGTGTCGCGGAGATAGAGTCTCGTTGGCAGAACGATATGTTTTCGGGAGTCTGCGGAAAAATCGGTTTGCCCCGAAATGTACCCGTAGAGTATTTCCGATGCGATATGTGCCATGTTCTTTTTGGAAACGCTGACCGAGGAAAGCATGATGGGAAACGTGTAGTCCGCGCAGATGTTATCGAATCCGATGACCGAAATGTCCTCGGGAACGCGAAGTCCCGTCTGCCGCGCTTCGCGGATAATACCGTATGCAAGCATATCGTTGAACGACAGGATGGCGGTACAGTTCCGGTTGCAGGAGAGAAAGCCATGAATTTCGGTCCGGTATTCGGTTTGCGCCAGCGGCAGGTTCAGAATATTTTCCTCCGTGAACGGAATTCCCGCTTCCTCCAGTGCGCGGCGATAACCGGCAAAGCGCTCACGGTCAGAGGAAATCAGCGGATTGACGCGCACGCAGGCAATGTTTTGATGTCCCTGTTCAATCAGATGCCGCGTGGCAAGATTGGCTCCGCCCGCGTCATCGCAGACCACGTAGTCCGTGTCGAAGTCCCCGTCAAAGTGCCGCCCGATGAGAACGTAGGGAATGCGGGATTTTTCAAGATAGCGGATGGCTTCGGTGTTTGCCTGTGTCGGGCAGATGATAACGCCGTCCACGTTCTGACCGATGGAAATCTTCACCGCACGCAACTCGTCGTCAGCGTTCTCTGCGGTGTTCATAAACAGCGGGGTGATACCGTAAGTGCGGAAATATTGTTCAATCCCACGGAACACGATGGAAAAGTGCGGATTGATGATGTCGGGCAGAATGACCGAAATGATGGAACTTTTGCCTGCGCGGACACCGCGTGCCTGAAAGTTCGGGATGTAGTCCAATTCGTCCGCCACGCGGCGGATAATGGCTTTGGTTGCTTCGGAAATATCGGGTTCGTCGCGGAGTGCGTGCGAAACGGTGTTGACCGAAAAGCCGGTTGCGTCCGCAATATCCTTTAATCTTGTTTTCATAGTGCCGTTTCTCCGTTTCATCTGTACATTAATTATATTATATCACATTTTTCCGAAAAAGGCAAGAAATTGTGAGAAATAAAATAAATTTCAAAAAACCTCTTGACATTTTTTCTGAAATGTGATATAATGTCATTAACGATAATGAAATGGAGACGATTTCATGAATAAAAAATTGTATCGTTACTTTATTGAAATGCGCACCCATCACAACCTGCGCCGGGATTTTCCGCAGGAACTCGCCGCGGAATTTTCGGCTTCGGGACTCTCTCCCGAAGAGCGCATGACCCGCCGCTTTGAGTTGCTCTGCCAAGCCGAAAAACCGCACATTCAGCCGTTTGAAAAGATTGTCCTGATGCGGACGGTCAAAAAACAGCCCGATATCTTCACCGAGGCGGAGTGGGCGGACATCAAGGCAAAACACTACATCCACGAGTTGGGTTTTGTCTCCAACCTATCGCTTGACTACGGTCGGGTCATCGGTTCGGGTCTGCTTGCCGTGCGGGAGAACGCGGACGCATACGGCAGGCGCGTAATCGATGCGATTATCGACCTCTGCGACCGCTACAAGCGCTTGGCGGTCGAACAGGACCGCCGCGATGTGGTGGAGGTGCTGTCCCGCGTCCCGCGCTACGGCGCGACCAACTTCCGCGAGGCACTCCAGATGTTCCGCATCCTCCACTACGCACTGTGGTTGGAGGGGGACTACCACAACACGGTCGGGCGGTTTGACCAATACATTTACCCGTATTTCAAGCGGGACATGGACGCGGGCGTTTACACCAAAGAAACCGCGCTTGACCTCTTGGAGGACTTCTTCCTGTCGTTCAACAAGGACAGCGACCTCTATGTCGGCGTTCAGCAGGGTGACAATGGGCAGAGCATGGTGCTCGGCGGGAAACTGGAGGACGGAAGCGAGGGCTTCAACGAGTTGTCCGAACTCTGCCTGCTTGCAAGCCGCGACCTCAAACTGATTGACCCGAAAATCAATCTGCGCGTGAGCAAGGAAACGCCGCTGGAGATATACGAAAAGGGGACCGAGTTGACCAAAGTCGGACTTGGCTTCCCGCAGTATTCCAACGATGATGTGGTCATTCCCGGCCTGAAGGCGCTCGGCTACGAGGAGAAGGACGCCTATAATTACGTTGTTGCCGCGTGCTGGGAATTCATCATTCCCGGCTGTGCGATGG
>CAZVYZ010000043.1:0-15455 GCA_964630695.1 uncultured Ruminococcus sp. | reverse complement strand
CCCTCCAAACCTCCCTCTCCTCCCGAGAACTTCCCCCACGACCCCGCCATTTACAGAAGCGAAGATTTGGTTCGCTTTTTGTGGTTGCGGGGTCATGGGGGAAGTTTTTCGTTTCGAATGGGAGGTGGAATATGAAAAGTACGGCTATCGCACTCGTTTTGTGGGGGGAAAATCGTTTCGGAGGTTGACCGTTATGTGGGTGCCGAGATTCCGCCTGCGGGCGCCCCTGCGGGGTTCGAAGGGGCGCCGCAGGCGTTTGCTCTAAAATGACACAGATGGCTAATTGTTGCGTGTATGGTGCAACATAAGTCGGTTATAGTAATATTATAACGAATGAATTATCTCTCACAAAACACTATACCCGCTGTGTCATTCTGAGCGGAGCGGCAGGATGGACGAAAGGGCGAACAATACAGCCCTTATTTGCCGCGGAGTCGAACCCCGCAGGGGCGCCCGCAGGCGGAATCTCGGCAGTGCGTAAGGTATTATATTGCAGTCAGCAAGTATCTTCCAACCGAAACGGAACGACACATGGGTCGTTCCGCCAAGTCAGCAAGAAACATTCTTACCATTTCTATCCGGTAGCGGGAGCGAGGCAAGGCGGAAACCGCCGCCGTCCCAATCCCGCTGGACGGGATTGGGCGCGGGAGCAACCGGAATTCGTATCACATATACGGCTACAAAAAACAGCACAACATAAAAACAGGGGGAAAATCCCCCTTGGTTAAAGTTCTTGAAATTCTTGAAATTGGATTGCAAGCAATCCAATTTTAACTTCATTTCAAGAAGTTTCCTAAGTGGGGTTCGGGGCAACGCCCCGAGGTCTTGCCCCTCTACCTCCGCTCCTTCAAATCAATCACAGGCTGTTTTTCGCTTGTCGTGCGGTTTGCGTCGTCGGAGAGAGCGGCGAGCGCAATGAAATCGGAGTAGCCTGCGCGCCGCAATAACTTCGCGGACGCCGCCATGCTCGAACCGGTCGTTACAATGTCATCCAAAAGAAGCAGATGAGAGGAAAGCGGGAGCCGCACTTTCTCCGCAAGCCGAAACGCAGTCGACGCGTTCTTCTTTCGCTCCGCCATGGACAGTTCTTTCTGCTCGCGGGTTCCATGCGCGGCACGGACAATCAGATTAACCGTCCTGATTCCCGTCAATTGGCTAAGACTCCGCGCCAAAGCCTCGGCTTGGTCGGTCCCCGTTGAAAGACGGTTTTCCCTGCTGCGCGGAAGCGGAATAAACGCGCAGTCTGCAGGGTTCCACCCTGTCAGAGCCAGAATCTCCCGCACGGCAGGTACCATCTGCTCCGCGAAAAAGCGGACCGTCCTGCGGTCGGGCGCCTCCTTGATGCGGTAAATCATCCGGTTCTGAATCGGGTCGCGCGTCCCGTGGCGATAGTAAAGCACCTTGCGGAACAGCGGAATGCGCGCCGAGAGCATCGCGTCGGTCACACAGACGCACTGCCCAACCGGACGCTGACAAATTCCGCACTGCTCCTCGGTTTCGCGTTCCCACTTCGCCGCGCAAGCGGGACAAAGATAGGGCGCTTCCCGCCTGAAATCGGGAATTGCAATCAGCTCCCGACACCCCACGCAAACGGGCGGAAAGAGCAGATTTCCGAGAAAGGTACGCATATCAGAAGTCCTCTTTTCTCTGCAAGCGGTAGGACAGCCCCGTGTAACGCATCGTCTGGCGGTTGTTATGCACCATGTCGGCAAGCACGTCCTCCCGCCCGACCACAATCACAATGCACTGCGCACGTGTGACCGCGGTGTAAAGCAGATTCCGCGACCGCAACATCGGCGGCACGTTTCCGAGCGGCAGAATCACGATTGGGTATTCGCACCCTTGGCTTTTGTGGACCGTCACCGCATAGGCAGGCTCCAAATCCTCCAGAAGCGAGAATTCGTAAGTCACCGTGCGGTCCTCAAAACGGATGCGCATATTGCCGTCGGAGGAATCAATCGACTCAATCACGCCTACGTCCCCGTTGAAGATTCCCGCGCCGTTCATGCCGTTGTCGCGTTCCCACTCCAT
Source organism: uncultured Ruminococcus sp. (assembly GCA_964630695.1). GTDB lineage: Bacteria > Bacillota > Clostridia > Oscillospirales > CAG-272 > UMGS1865. The sequence goes on along the minus strand of CAZVYZ010000043.1, from coordinate 13,424 downwards.
GTCGTAGTTGTTGCGGACCTGCATCACGCGGTCCCCCTCGCGGTAGGTAATCTCGCGGAAGCGATGCTCGCGCTTCTCGGGGGACGGCGGATTCAGCGTTGCCTGCAAGACCACGTTGAGATGTTCGGTCCCCGCCTCCCCTTTGCGGGACGGCACAATGACCTGCGTTCCCGTGGTTGCCATCGCACCGTAGGTCCGCGGCAGGCGGGTCCCGCAAAGTTGCGCGACCGTTGCCGTAATGCTCGCGTCCTCGCTTCGCGGCATGAAGAAGAAATCGTTGTCTTTCACATCCAACCGAGGCATCTCACCGCGGTTGATTGCGTGCGCATTGGTCACAATCAGGCTCTTCTGCGCCTGACGGAAAATTTCGGTCAGACGGACCGTTGCAAACCGTCCGCTGTCAATCAGGTCGTGCAGAACGTTTCCCGCACCGACCGACGGGAGTTGGTCCGCGTCCCCTATCAGCACCAGTCGCGCCCCTGGCTTGACCGCACGGAGAAGCGCCCCCATCAGGAGACTGTCCACCATGGAAGCCTCGTCGACAATCAGCACGTTCTCCTCCAAGAGGTTGCTCTCGTCGCGCATGAACCGTCCCCTGCCGCCGCTCTCCTCGCCGCCGTATTCCAACAGGCGGTGAATGGTCCGCGCCTCGCAGGAGGTCGACTCCGACAATCGCTTTGCCGCACGCCCCGTCGGCGCCGTCAGCGCAATCTTCAGCCCCATGCTCGAAAAAATGTGCAGAAGCGCCCGCACGACGGTGGTTTTACCCGTCCCGGGACCGCCCGTGAGAAGCATGACGCCGTTTTCCAGTGCGTCCGTAATGGCGCGCCGTTGCAGGTCCGCATAGCGCACGCCGGTTTCCGCCTGCTCGCGGTCGATGAATGCCCCGATGTTGGCAGTCTCCATCGCGGGACAAACACGGTCCAGAAGCAACAACTTGGCGGCAATGTACTTCTCGTTTTCGTATTGCTTTTTGTCGTACAGGAATTCCGTCCCGCACAGACACTCGGCATGAATTTTTTCCCGCTCCAACAGCAACTCTATCGCCGCGGATACCGCCGTCTCGTCCACGCCGAGCAGGCGCGCCGCCCCCTGCACCGTCTTGTCGCGCGGCAGACAAACGTGACCGTTCGCCTGCGCGTTAGAGGAAAGCAGATAGCAAATACCGCTGCAAATGCGGTCCTCGGAATCGGTTGCAAGACCGAGGTCGCGCGCCATGCGGTCGGCACGCTCAAAGCCGATGCCCTCAATCTCCTCGCAAAGCAGATACGGGTTCTTTTTTGCCATTTCCACCGCATTTCCGCCGAAGCGTTTGTAAATGCGGACGGTTGCCGCCGCGCCGAAAAAGTCGCGGAAGAACATCATGGCACTCCGGATTCCCGCCTTTTCGGCAAAATCCTCGCCAATCGCTTTCGCGCTCTTGCGGGAAATGCCCGTGATATTCGCCAACCATTCGGGGTGATGCTCGATGATGTCAAAGGTGTCGTCTCCGAACTCATCCACAATGCGCTGCGCAATCTTGGGACCGACCCCCTTGATGGCGCCCGACGCCAGATAGCGGAGCATGGAGTTTGCGTCGGCGGGCATCTGCCGCTCGCAGGACTCCACGCGGAACTGTCTGCCGTATTTCGGATTGTGAACCCATTTGCCGTAAACGGTTACGCTGTCCCCCTCCCCGACGTAGGGAATCGTTCCCGTAATCGTAATCAGGTCGCCGCCCTCGGTTCCGAGGTCACAGATGGCAAACCCGTTGTCCTCGTTGGCGTATATGACGTGTTCAATACTGCCCGTCAGGCGCAAAAGCCCCGCATCGTCGACGCTCGGCTCGGCGTTCGGTTCCCGTCCCTGTGCCATCCGTAATCCCCCCTTTTTGCTTCGGTTTCGTTCTCTTTACCGGACCTTTTCCGCCAACACGGGCGCCAAATCGCACGCCTCCCACGGAACCATCAGGTCCTCTCTGCCCATGTGTCCGTAAGCCGCGACCTGACAGTAAATCGGGCGGCGCAGGTCAAATTTTTGGATGATTGCCGCAGGACGCAGGTCAACCGTTTCAAGGATTGCCCGCTCGATTTTCTCCTCGGGTACGCGGTTGGTTCCAAAGGTATCCACCATAACCGACACGGGCTTTGCCACGCCGATGGCATATGCCACCTGCACCTCGCAACGGTCGGCAAGTCCTGCCTTGACCACGTTTTTCGCGATGTAACGTGCCGCATAGGAGGCACTGCGGTCCACCTTGGTCGGGTCCTTACCCGAGAATGCGCCGCCGCCGTGGCGCGCATAGCCGCCGTAGGTATCCACAATAATCTTTCTGCCCGTCAGTCCCGTATCGCCCGCGGGACCGCCCACGACAAACCGCCCCGTGGGGTTGACGTAGATTTTCGTACTTTCATCCATCATGTTTGCGGGGACAACCGGTTTGATAACCTCGCGGATAATATCCTCGCGAATCTGCTCCGCCGTCACGTTCTCGCTGTGTTGCGAGGAAATGACCACCGTATCCACGCGAACGGGTTTGTCATCCTCGTATTCAACCGTCACCTGCGTTTTGCCGTCGGGACGGAGGTAGGAAAGCGTTCCGTTCTTGCGGACTTCGGTCAGGCGCTTGGCGAGACGGTGCGCCAGAGAAATCGGCAGGGGCATCAGTTCGGGCGTTTCGTTGCAGGCATAGCCGAACATCAGACCTTGGTCGCCCGCGCCCGTGTCCAGACCGTCGGTGTCGGTCCCGTTCTTCGCTTCATAGGAGCGGTCCACGCCCAGTGCAATGTCGGGGGACTGCGCATGAAGCGAGGTGATGACCGCGCAACTGTCGCAGTCAAAGCCGTACTTCGCGCGATCGTAGCCGATGGAGCGGACGGTCTCCCGCACGATGGACTGAACGTCAATCTGCGCCTTGGTGGTGACTTCGCCCATCACGCAGACCAAGCCCGTGGTGCAGAACGTCTCGCAGGCAACGCGGGACATGGGGTCTTGGCGGAGCAATTCGTCAAGGATGGCGTCGCTGATTTTGTCGCTGATTTTATCGGGATGTCCCTCGGTCACCGATTCACTGGTAAATAACTTTCTGTTCATGTTCTGATTCTGACCTCTCAATCAAAGATATTCTAAAACATATCTTTTCCGCGTACTCTTTTTTGACAAGAAAAAAGCCCCGCCGCGACGGAGCATTCCGGCTCTCATCTAACAGGAATTAGCACCTTACAGAATGCAGGTTGCTGTAGCATCATCGTGCCTGTCACTACGCTACTCTTGATAAGATATATTTTATTGCATTCATTATACCACATTTTTCGCCCGATTGCAAGGGCTTTTTACAAAAAAACCGCGGGAAAATTCCCGCGGTCAAAAGCCCCGCCGAGCCGTGTAATCGGGAAAGGAAAACCCTGTTTTGCCAGGGCGGTGTCCTCGCCCCACGACTTTACTGCTCCCAACGTCCCGCGGCAGCCGAGACAAGTCAATCGGGTTGCCGAGGGGAGGTCTGCAAACCATCGCAAGGTCAGACTCCTTTATTTCTTTGTGGGTTTTTATCACCGATTATCACGCACTAAGCAGGATGGACTGAAATCGGATTTCAGTTCTTTTCGTCTCCGTCGTAGTCAATCTCTTCCGAGAAGCGGTCGTCAAAGATGTCCGCCACGTTGTCGAACTCCTCGTCGTCCTCCAGCGTCACAAGCATATCCTCGCCGTCCTCGTCTTTCTCCATCTTGAGAATGACGTATTCCTGAAAACCGTCTTTGGTTTCATCTTGCGCATCGGCAGGAATCATCGCGTAATAAGTCACACCCTGATAATCCGCCGTGTCAATCAACTCGAATTCGACCTCGTTGCCCTCTTCATCGGTCAGCGTGAAAAATTCGCGCTCGCCGTCATTTTCCGCAATTTCGTTTTTGTTTTCTTCCATGTTGCACCTCAGCCTTGGTTCTTATGGTTTTATTATACACGAAAATCCCCGTTTTGTCAAGGGCTTTCCATCATTTTACCGAAGAATCCTCCGAAAAATCAACCAACTCCGAAAGAATCGCGTTACTGACCAGCATTCCCGCCGGCGTGAGGGTGTAGCGGTCCCCTGTCCGCACCGCAAGTCCCGCAGGAACATAGCGGTTCATCACGGCACAGCGCGCCGCACCGAGCGTTCCCGCATCAAGCCCGCGTGTCAGCCGCAACCCCAACATCACGCGCTCACTTGCGCGTGTTTTTGCGGTCGGGCGCTCCCGCTCCGCCGTGATGTCCCGCCCCGCAAGATAACCGTCCAAATCGCGACTGTTACCGAAACGCACCCCGCCGAAGTCCGAATACGCCGCGGGACCGAAGCCGAGGTACTCTCCCAAAGTCCAGTATTTCAGGTTGTGCCGCGATTCATACCCCGCGCGCGCAAAATTGCTGATTTCATATTGTGCCAAACCTTGCTTGCACAAAAAATCCACCATGCCGAGGTACATCTCGCGCACCGCTTCTTCGTCGGGCAGATTCAGTGCCGCCGCACCGCGCCGCCCGAACGGCGTCCCGTCCTCCACCGTCAGCGCATAGGCGGACACATGGTCGGGGTGCAGGTCACAGAGCCGTTCCAAGGTATCGGCAAAAGATTTCGCCGTCTGGTGCGGGATTCCGAACATCACGTCGGCACTGATATTCGCAAACCCCGCCGCACGCGCTGCGCGAAAGGCTTCCGCAAAGTCCGCAAAGCCGTGAAGCCGCCCAAGCGCACGCAATTCCCCTGCCTGCGCGCTTTGCAGACCCATGCTCAGACGGTTAAAACCGCCCTGCCGCAGTTTGGAAAGGTCCTCGGGCGTGACCGTTCCCGGGTTGCATTCCGTCGTGATTTCGACATCCTCCGCCACGTTGTAGTGGGACAGGACCGTCCCGAGAAGCCCGCAAAGCACCTCGGGCGGCAGGCAGGTCGGAGTCCCGCCGCCGAAATAGACCGTATCCACCGTATAGTCGCGGCAGTCCCCCGCCCGCGCAAGGAGATTGCGCTCCATCGCGGCGGCGTAAGCCTCCATCCGCTCCCCCGTCGCGTGCGGGACCGAGCAGAAATCGCAATACAGGCATTTACTGCGGCAGAACGGGATATGCAGATAAAGTCCGAGCGTCGGCATGCGGTCACCTCCTTTTTTTCTTTTATTATACCACAATCCGGCGTGGTTTGCAAGAGAAAAGACCGCCCGCGGGCGGTCTTTTCAAAGCAATATCTGCGACATCAGGAATGCCTGGTGTTCCGTTCGATTTTTGCGGTCAGTTCAATCATCTCGCCGTACCCGTACAGCGTAAAACTGCCAATCCATGACAAGACCGCCCCCAACAGCGCCGTCGGAATCGCGACAATCATCCCGAGTATGGCTCCGATTCCCGGTTGATAGACTGAAATCGAAATGAACAGACCCAGCCCCACCACAATGGACAACGCGATTCCAACCCAACAGATGACCTTTGCCAAAGTTTTGATTTTTCCGCCGATATTGTGAAACATTTTTTACTCCTCCTTTCAAGAGTCCATTATCAGTATACCATAGGATTTTATATTTGTAAATAGGAAATGATAAAATAGTATTTGAAAAATTGACCTTTGGGGGAGTATACGATGTTAAACGAACGCATTCGGCAGTTGCGCGAAGCGCGCGGAATGACGCAGGTGGAGCTTGCGCGGCAATTATCGGTTACAAAGCAGGCTGTTTCCAATTGGGAAAACAACAACATACAGCCGTCGGTGGAAATGGCGGTTGCAATCGCGGATTTCTTCGGGGTCACGCTTGACGACCTGCTCGGGCGCTCGGAGCGGCGCCAACTCTGCGTGGAGGGGCTGACGGACGAGCAGATTCAACACCTGAACGCCATCGTCCGCGATTTGCTCAATCGGTAACAATGCCTACGATGCGGGAACCGAATCCACAGGTGATTTTCCAGTCTGGAAAGTCTCCGTCATTTGAAAGCCCCCCTCGGAGGAAACTCCGAGGGGGGCAACCGTTATTTTACCGAATCAATCCGCTTTCGCGAAGCAGGATTTCCACGTCGGTCCCTTTGACCTTTTTCAGCGCAAGTTTGAGCGCTTCCTTTTCCATAAAGGTCAGTTTCATATCGGTAATCGGCTTCTTGTCGATTGCGTAGTAGCAGGCGCGGAGCAGTTCGCGGACGTCGTACTTGCTCCCCCAGACCTCCGGCACGCCGCGGTCAACATCCAGAAGCGTATACACTGCCTCCATGCCGGTGCGGATGGAATACTCGGTTGTGAAGATGGTATCGCGTGGCGTCTCGGCAAACTGTCCGAGGAACGCGAAGTTCACGGCACCGTCGGGAACCACTTTCGGACGGTCGGACTCCTTTCTCGGCTGGAAGAACGCGTTGATATACGGCATGAAGCAGGTCGTGGTGTTGCAGGCGTTCTTTGCGAGGTCCTCAATGCGGTCGGTCGGCACGCCGATGTGGTACAGCCACTCGCGGCAGACTTCCTCACCCGTGCAGTCACGCATTGCTTTCTTCACATAGTTGCCCGCGCGGTTGGTATTCAGCGAATAGAGCCATACCAGAACCGTGTTTCTGTCCTGCGAGCGGAACTGCGGCTGACGGTTGATGGTCCACGACAGATACCAGTTATCGATGCTGTCCTTGACCGTCACGATACCGCCCGTTGTGACTTTCCCCTCGCGCGGGTCGCGCTTGCAGATTTTCATAATGTGGCGGATGACTTCCTCGTTTGAAGTCTCCACGGTCGCGCTCATCCAGTTGGTCGCATCGGTATCGCTGCAGAATGCGTCGGGGTTGCCGTATTCTCCGTTCTCCGCCTGCGCCGCAATCTTCTTCCACATATCCCACGACTCGCCCGCACCGTCGCGCACACCCGACAGATCGGGCGCGTGCGTCTGGTCGCCGTAGCAGGACGTGTCGGTGCAGCAGCCGTTCGTGATGAACACGAGGTCATCCTCAATCAGGTCAATCGTTTCCTCTTTGCCGTCGCGGACGTAGACAATCTGCTTTGCAATCCGCTTGCCGCCCTCGTTGGCAATTACGACATTCTTCACATCCATGCCGTATTCGATTTTCACGCCGTGCGCTTCCAGATACCTGACCAGCGGCAGAATCATGCTCTCGTACTGGTTGTATTTCGTGAAGCGGAGCGCGCTGAAATCGGGCAGACCGTCGATGTGATGGACGTACCGACAGAGATACCGCTTCATCTCCAATGCGCTTGACCACCGCTGAAACGCGAACATGGTCTGCCAGTAGAGCCAGAAGTTGGTGGACCAGAACGACTCGGGCAGGACCTCGGAGATTTTCTTCCCCTCCAAGTCCTTTTCGGGTGTGATGAAGAGTTTGGAAAGCGCCAGCGCCGACTCCTTATCCAGTTCAAACTTCTTATCGGTATGCGCATCCTCGCCGCGATTTACGGTCGCACGGCAGAGCGAATAGTTCGGGTCATGCTTGTTGAGCCAATAGTATTCGTCCAGAACCGAGACGTTCGGCGTTTCGATTGACGGGACGTCGCGGAACATATCCCACATACACTCAAAATGGTTATCCATCTCGCGTCCGCCGCGCATGAAGAAGCCCTTGGTGACGTCTTTTCTGCCGTCACAACTTCCGCCCGCAAGTTCCAGTTTTTCCAGCAGGTGGATATGCTCCCCCTTTACCTGACCGTCGCGGACGAGATAAAACGCCGCCGAAAGTCCTGCAAGACCGGTGCCGATGATATAAGCCGATTTCTTGTCGGCGTCTTTCGGCTTCTCGGGACGGGCAAACGACTCATAAGTTCCTGCGGAATAGTACATAACAGAATCCTCCTCTATTCGGGATATCGGTCCCCGTGTTTTTGTTTCTGACTCTATTATATCCTTTTTTTCGGGATTTACAATAGACAAAAACCGCCCCGTGTACAGGTTTTTATCACGGGGACGGTCATTGTATAAAATTTTATCAGATGCAAGGAAATGATAAAAACGGGCAGGAACTACAGGCTGAATCGCCGCAGGGCTTCCTTTACACTCCCGCGGATGAGTCTGGTGAGCCGTGAGACAATCTCGGCGGGGGCCTCGCGCATATCGTCGCGTATCCAGTCCAGCATAAACCCGATAAAAATATAGGAATAACTCCGCGCAATAAAATCCTTGTCTTCATCGCGGATTGTCATGCCACTCCCCTCCTCGTTGATGACACCGCGCACCAACGCGTCAACGGACGGACTTAAGAATTTCTCCACCTGCCCGCGGTCCACACAGCGGTAGACATTCAGAATGAACGGCTTGTTCTGCTTCACGGCTTCAAAAATCCGCAACAGTCCCTCCTGCCATGTGTCATAGGTCTTGTTTTGCTCCAGAGCGCGGCGGGCATCCTCCATGCAGGACCATTCCACAAGGTCATAAATATCCTTGAAATGATAGTAAAAGGTCATGCGGTTGATTCCGCAATCCGCGGCAATATCATTGATGGTAATCTTGGTCAGCGGCTTTTTCAGAAGCAGATTTTTCAGCGACTGCTCCAGCGCGCGCTTCGTGACCTGTGACATAACCGGTTTCCCCCTCTCTTCGGTTCGCTGTTTCGTAATATCCGCTCAACAGGCAAGCCCCCTCATCCGGCGCCAAAGGTGACGGATGAGGGCGTTTTCCCCCCCTATCGGCGTAGCCGAACAATTCTATTATACCATGTCCCCCGCCGAAAGTCAACGGGGAAAGAAAAAAACGAACGCGGTTGCGCTCGTCCTTTTACTCCGTTCAATGATTCAGATCCTGCTTGATCTGCGAGGTGCTGATTTCGGGCGTTCTCGACAGGTAAACGACCTCCGCGCCCTCCTCCTTCAGAAAATCGAACTTCCCCTGCCAATCGTCGCGGATGACAAAGGTGTCGATATGGTACTCGTGAATATCGCTCCGCTTCTGCTCCCAACAGGTTTCGGGAATCACAAGGTCAACGTACCGGATCGCCTCCAGAAGCGCCTTTCGCTTTTCATAGGAAAAATAGCACCTCTTCTGCTTTTCATTCCAGTTGAATTCATCGGTCGACAACCCGACGATCAGGTAATCGCCCAACGCTTTTGCCCGCTTGAGAAGATTGATATGCCCGTAGTGCAACAGGTCAAACGTTCCGTATGTGATCACGCGTTTCATATCAGTCCTCCAAATACGATCGGTTCAGGTCGAGCGTCGCGTAATCGTGGTGCGTAACACGCTTGTCCTCGGGCGGCAGTTTGCGCCAGTCGCCGTAGAGCGAGGTCAGGTAACGATCCGACTGTTCCGGAATATAGATTTCCGTATCCTCAAATTTGCAAAGCGTCGGCGTTCCGAAGCATTCCCGCTCGGCAATCTCATTCGCTTTCCATTCGCCGAACAGATTCGCCACATAAGGATACTCGTCGTAAGGCTTTGCGGCAGCCTTGCGGTTGATTTTTCGGATCAGCCCGTCGCGGCTCACCAAAAAATCGGGAATCATCCGTCCGACGATGATAAAGAAATTCCGAAAAGGTCGACCGCCCCGCCGGAGCGCACAGATTTTCGTGTTCAGCAGACTGATGTCCCGATTGATCCGCCGATAGTTTTTCTCGCTTTCCTCTTTCGTATTCCCGATACCGTCAAGTGGAAAAATATCAATATAAACGCCTCTTTTTGCCTTGATGCGCGCATTCTCCACCAACGTGGTTTCGGTATCATACGCTTTGCAGAACGGATAAATGAAGTCCCGGTTCTGCCCGGGCGCTTCGATGCGATACCGCGTATTGCCCGTCCCGTTTTCACAAAGCGAGATCATTCTGTCGTAGTCCGCCCGCGGCATACCAACGTCCAGATCGTCGTCCCACGGAATGAATCCGCCGTGACGAACCGCGCCCAATGCAGTCCCGCCGAGCGCATAGTAGCGCAGACCGTTTTCCTCGCAATAACCGTGGAACCATTTCATCATATCCAACAGCTTCGATTGCATTTCATTCATCGTCAAAATTCTCCTATCAGTACAGCTTCACACCGAAAAGCCCCAGCAAAGAGCCGAAGCCGTAGGTCACATGGAACAGCGGGTAGAGCCAGAAATTCAGCAATCCGTATTTCGGGTGCTTGTTGCAGAACGAAAAATACAGATCCAATAACGTATAGCACGCCATTTCCGCCGCAAAGATCCAGCCGAAAGCCGGCAGGAATGCGCCGAGAATCGGCAGGACAATCAGCGACATCAGAAAAGCAAACGGGATAAAATGCCGCAGACTCATCGCGCGCGGATTTTCAAGCAGGGTCCGGAACAGCGCGTTGCCGTTCAGCATCCCCATTTTCAGAATTCCGCCGACGGTATCCCTGCAATAATAGCGAAACCGAATGTCCTCCGAGAGCCACAGTTTGCCGCCCGCCGCCCGAATCCGCGCGTTCATGTCGTTGTCCTCACTGCGCAACAACTTCGGGTTGAACAGTCCGACCCTGTCGAACACCTCTCTGCGGAACGCGCCGAACGGCACGGTGTCCGCATAGCGGTTCCCGTCTCCTGTCCGGAAATCCGAACCGCCTACGCCGAATTTCGTGGAGAGCATCTGCGCAATCGCGCCGCCCGCAAATCCGTCCGCCTGCGTTTCGGCAATTCCGCCCACGCAGTCCGCATCGGTATTTTCAAGACAGGATACACATTTTTCAATATAGTCGGGGTAATAGTAAGAGTGCGCGTCCATGCGGATGATATACTTTCCCCGCGCCACTCCGATTGCCAGATTCAGTGCATCCGGAGTCTTTCTTTTTTCGTTCTTCAAAAGCACAATCGGGTCCTGCTCCGTCTCCATGGCGCGTCGGATAATCGGGACCGTTCTGTCCTCCGACATTCCGTCCGCGAAAATCCATTCCATATTCCCGCGCGGATAGGTCTGGCTTTCCAGAGACGCAATCAGCGACGCGATATGCCGTTCCTCGTTATAGAGCGGAACAATGACCGAAACAATGATTTCTGCCATAGCCTACTTCCTCTTTTTTCTGCCCGATTTGCGACCTGCGGCACTGAAGTCCTTCCCGAATATCGCAAACACGGTCATGACCAGAATGCGGAGGTCGTTCCAAAGCGAGGTTTGCCCGATTTGTTCCAGATTATACCGCATTTTCGCGGGCAGGACAGTCTCCCGGTAAACGGCATCCGCGTCCTCCGCCCGTTCGAGCAGCCGCGCCTCGTCCTTATACAGGATACTCGCAAGACTTGTGACCCCTGCGGGAAGCAGGAGCGTTGCCATCATCTCGGGGGTATATTGCGCGGTGTACTTCGGTACCTCGGGGCGGGTCCCGACCAATGTCATGTCCCCGCGCAGGACGTTGAGCAATTGGCTGATTTCGTCCAACCGATACCGACGGATGAATTTTCCCACGCGCGTCACGCGCACATCCCCCTTGACGGTAATCAGCGACTTCTCTTCCGTGTTGACCATCATTGACCGGAATTTGAAGATTCGGAAACAACGGTTATACTGCGTGACCCTGACCTGCCTGAAAAAAACAGGACCGCGGCTGTCCGCTTTGATTGCAATCGCCAGAATCAGAAACAGGGGCGAGAGCAGAATCAGCAGAACAAGCGATGCCGCAATGTCAAACAGCCGTTTGAAAATCAACGTCGGCTGTTTCTTTTTCAGAACGTCATAGTACCTGCGCACCGCATCGTTCCGCATTTCGGGCGGAAGCCGGTCCCATTTTTTCAATATCATCACAAATACGCTTTCAGTATCTCCACATAGTTCTCCGCCACATATTCCACATCCGCGTCGGAAAGGCAGGTGTGAAGCGGCAGGGTGATTTCGTTCTCATAATACGCATACGCGTTTGGGAAATCGGCAATGTCGAACCCGAGATTTTTGTATGCCGTGTGCATCGGGAGCGGCTTGTAATGCACGTTGCAGGCAATGCCGCGCTCCGCCATTTTGCGGATGATTTCGCTTCTTTGTTCCACCGAAATTCCCGGGATGCGGGTAATATACAGATGCCACGAGGATTCATAATCCGCGCCGTAGTGGTCCAACACCCTCACGCCGAGCGGCTTGACGGCGGCATCATAACGCGCCACAATGTTCCGTCTCCGCTTCAGAATCTGCGGATAACGGCGGAACTGCGCCAATCCGAGCGCCGCCGCGATGTCGGTCATATTGCATTTGTACCAGAGTCCGACAATATCATATTCCCATTCACCCAATCTGGTTTTCGTCAACGCATCCTTGGACTGTCCTTGCAGGCTGTACAGTTGGAACCGATGGTACAGCGCCTCGCTGTCGATTCCGTCAATCGGTCTCCACGTCAGGGCACCGCCCTCGGCGGTTGTGAAATTCTTGACCGCATGGAAACTGAAGCAGGAGAAATCCGCGATGTTCCCCACCATTTTCCCATGCCATTTTGCTCCGAGCGCGTGCGCGGTGTCCGCACAGACGACCACCCTGCCAATCGCCCGCTGAATGTCGTTTGCCGGCTTGAACAGATGTTTTTTGCGCTCAACGATTTCAAAAATACGGGTATAATCGCAGGGAATACCGCCGAGGTCAACGGGAATGATGACTTTCGTCTTTTCCGTGATTGCGGCTTCCAGTGCGTCGTAGTCCATCTCCACACAGTCCTTTTGCGAATCAATCAGAACAATCTTCGCGCCGACATGGTCGATAACGGACGCCGAAGCGGTATAGGTATACGCAGGCACCGCAATCTCGTCGCCCGTTCCGACGCCCAACACACGAAGCACCAACTCCGCGCAGGCAGTCTGGGAATTCAGACAAACGCATTTCTCGGTCCCGAGCCATTCCGCAAGTTCTTTTTCCAGTTGTTTGGTTCTCGGACCGGTCGTAATCCAACCGGAACGGAGTGCATCGCAAACCTCCGCAATTTCCGCTTCGGAAATATCGGGGGGACTGAATGGAATTATCTTCTTACATTCCGTCATAATATCAATACCTCTTATCAAACACCGTTCCGGAAATGACCGAGCGTCAGCCCGCGCAGTTCCGCCGACCGGATTCGGTTATCGGGAAACGGAGTGCGTTTTTCGTTAACCCGCAACTTGTCCGTCTCCGTAATCTCATTATCTGCCGATTTGCAGCGATTTCATCATATTTATCAAGAAAACCCAAAGAAAAAACCGATTTTTGTTTCAGGAAAACGAATCGGCATGGTTGTATCACATATTATATCACAAAAGAACGGTTCTGTCAAGGTCCGAAAGCAGAAAACTCTTTGGTTTCAGGCAATTATCATCATTTATTTGTCTTTTTTTCATTCCTCTCGCACAAACTTTGATGAAAAATCACCTTTTGTTTATAGCAAAACAGATAAGCGCATCAAAAAAAATACACGGTAGGAATCAACCTACCGTGTATTTCATCGTATAAACCGCGACAAGACCGAAAAAACAGCCATTTGTTCGGATTATACTGCAATGGTGACCCATCGGAGAGTCGAACTCCGGACACCATGATTAAAAGTCATGTGCTCTGCCATCTGAGCTAATGGGTC
>CAZVYZ010000042.1:0-15784 GCA_964630695.1 uncultured Ruminococcus sp. | reverse complement strand
CACGGTCACAACCGGTGCCGGGGTGAGAGCGGAGCGCTCTGCTTTGTTTTACCCGATTATGATACCACACTTTTCGCCTTTTGTCAAGAGGTTTTTGAAAAAAATTCCGATTTTTTCGGTTTTCCCGCACTTCCTCTGCACTTCCAATCCATCTTTTTCCTTTTCTTGCATTTTCGGGATTTATGAACAGGTACGACACAAATGTCTATCGGGAAAAATAACAAAATTTCGCCTCCCGAACATCGGAAAATTCTCCCATGTATGCTTTTACACAAAAATTTGTGGTGAAGTTTGTCAGAATTCCTAATTTACAAACGGAGCGCTTTGCGGTATAATAATTATGCTGCCGGCAACAGTCGGCAGGTTCCCTTTGTTGCACACTGCGAATCCCGTTTTTGCGAAATGTCAATCTCATGACATCCCTGCGCGGAATCGGCTAAGTCGGTGTGCAATTTTATTTTTGCATTTTTCCTCAATATTCGGTTAGGCGAAATATAAAAGTTGCGTTTGTGGGAGACTTTTTTCGTCAAACCTATGGAAATTCGGTGGGAAATGTGGTATAATACTATATAATTGATGTTATGATACCCCGAAAGGATTTGAAATGTCCTCTTTTATTGAAACAGCCGAACAACTCACGCTCCCCGTTGCCTCTCTGCACGGCACGGTTTGCTACCCGTCCCTGCCCGTCAACTTCGAGGCTTGCGACGACGCATCCACCGCGGCACTCCGGCAGGCGGCGTCCAAAGGCGGAACGATTTTCCTCGTCTGTACGTCGGAAACCGTCCCCGCAAGCGTAACACCGGAACTTTCCCAATTCTATAAAGTCGGCACGGTCGCCAAAATCAAGCAGATGCTCCGCACGCCCGAGGGCGTGACCCGCGTCATCGCGGAGGGCATCGCGCGCGCCGTCGTGACCGAATACCGCAAAAACGCAGATGTCATTGAAGCGGCCGTAGTCTGCAAGCACATCGCACTCAGCGAGAAAAACGCACGGACCGAAGCCTATGTGCGGGAACTTCTGGACGCTCTGGAACAAAACCTCAGTTTCCTCCCCGCCGGCTCGGATGACCTGATGACCACAGCCGAGGGAATCGACGACCCGGGGGTGCTCTCCGATTTCATCGCCGCCGGAGTCCTCTCCCGCCCCTGCGACAAGCAGGCGGTTCTGGAATGCTTTGACCCGACGGTCCGCACGGAGCGGCTGCTGCTCATCCTCGCGCAGGAATCCGCCATTCTGGAGGAGGAATCCCGCCTGCGCCGCAAGGTCAACGCGCGGATGAACCGCAACCAACGCGAATACTATCTGCGCGAACAAATCAAAGTCATCGAGGAGGAACTCGGCGAGGGTTCCGACTACGAGGAATACACCGCGAAAATCAAAAAAGCGGGGTTGCCGGAGGAAGTGGAGAAAAAACTGACGAAAGAAACCGAGCGCCTCGCCAAAGCGCCGTTCGGTTCCGCCGAGGCAACCGTCATCGCCAACTATCTGGACGTCTGCCTTGACATTCCGTGGACCAAAACCACCAAGGACCGTTTGCAGTTCGCCGCCGTGCAGAAAGCACTGGACGCAGACCATTACGGGTTGGAAAAGGTCAAGGAACGCATCGTCGAATACATCGCCGCAAAACAGCAGAGTCCCGAACTGCGCGGGCAAATCCTGTGTCTGGTCGGACCTCCCGGGGTCGGAAAGACTTCGGTTGCGGCATCGGTTGCGCGGGCGCTCAACCGCAAATACGTCCGCATCTCTTTGGGCGGCGTGCGGGACGAGGCGGACATCCGCGGACACCGCAAGACTTACATCGGCGCAATGCCCGGGCGGATTATCAATGCCCTGACGCAGGCAGGTGTGCGCAATCCCCTGATTCTGCTGGACGAGATTGACAAGATGAGCCGCGACGGACACGGCGACCCGACCTCCGCCATGCTGGAGGTGTTGGACGGCGAGCAGAACAGGAGTTTCCGTGACCATTTCGTCGAACTGCCCTTTGACCTCTCGGACTGCATGTTCATCGCAACGGCAAACGACCTCGGCTCCATCCCCCGCCCGCTGATTGACCGGATGGAAATCATCGAACTCGGCATTTACACCAAGCGGGAGAAACTGGAAATCGCGAAATCGCACCTGATTCCCAAGCAGTTGGCGCGGCACAACCTGCAAAAGCGGGTCCTGAAATTCACCGACGCGGCAGTGCTCGAAATCATTGATTACTACACGCACGAGGCGGGTGTGCGCGGTCTGGAGCGGACCTTGGCAAAGATTTGCCGCAAGGCGGTCCGCACGCTCCTTTCGGATTCCGAAACCAAGCGCATCACGGTCGATGCACCCGACATAAAAGACTACCTCGGCGTGCGTAAACTGCTGCCCGAAACGGTGGACGGCACGGACGAGGTGGGATGCGTCAACGGTCTGGCATACACGGAACTCGGCGGAACCCTGCTCCGCGTGGAAGTCGCGGTTCCCGAGGGAACCGGCAAGATTGAAACGACCGGCTCGCTCGGAGACGTGATGAAAGAATCGGCGCACATTGCGGTCAGTTACGTGCGGACGGTGGCAAAACAATACGGCATTCCGACCGACTTCTATAAAACGAAAGACATTCACATTCACTTCCCCGACGGCGCGACCCCGAAAGACGGTCCGTCCGCAGGGGTGACGATGGTCACGGCACTGGTCAGCGCCCTGACGGGCAGAGCGGTCCGGCACGACGTTGCCATGACGGGTGAAATCAGCCTGCGCGGCAGAGTTCTGCCAATCGGAGGACTGAAAGAAAAAACCATGGCGGCATATTCCGCAGGGGCAAAAACCGTGCTGATTCCCGCCGAAAATCTGCGCGACATGGAAGATTTGGACCCGATGGCGCGGGACGGACTGATTTTCGTCCCCTGCCGCACGGCGGATGAAGTCCTGCAAAACGCGTTGGTCCCCAAAGAAGAAAACGCGCAGGAAACGGTTGTCGCCGGGGTTTACGTTCCCGCCGCTCAACCGGTTCCGCAACTGCACTTTTCAAAAAACTGAGGTTCTGTCATGTCTCTTAATCTCAACAAAACCACTCTGCGCGTCAGCGCGGGGACCGCACGGCAGTTTCCCGCCGACCCGATTCCGCAGGTCGCCTTTTCGGGGCGATCCAACGTTGGAAAAAGTTCGCTGATTAACTGCCTGCTCGGGAGAAAAGCCCTCGCGCGGGTCAGTTCGGCACCGGGAAAAACCGTAACGGTCAACTTCTACGACCTTGACGGCAAACTGTTTCTCGTCGACCTGCCGGGGTACGGCTTTGCAAAGCGCCGCCCCGAGGAGCGGGCGCAATGGTCGGCACTGACCGACGGTTATTTTACCGACAACAAAAATGCGGACCTTGTAAAGTTGGTCATCCAACTCATCGACAGCCGCGTGGGACCGACCAAAGACGATGAGACGATGCTTGGATACCTGCGCGAAACGGGAACCCCGTTCGTCGTGGTCGCAACCAAATCCGACAAGTTGAACGCAACCGAACGCCGCGCATCCGAAGCACTCCTGCGCGGTCATCCCGCAATTCCGACCGACACGCCGATTCTCTTCACCTCCTCCGAAAAAGGAGAGGGCAAGACCGAACTCTGGCGCCTGATTTCGGACAGCACCGGCGTCAGACTGTAATTTCAAACGAAAGGATTCCAAGCGAATGCTCTTTTCGATTCTTCGCAGCGGCGACCCGCTCTCGGCGATTCTGTCTCTGCTTCTCACGCTCCCGATTATGCTTCTGGCGCTCTCGCTTCATGAGACCGCGCACGGCTGGGTCGCGTGGCGATGCGGAGACCCCACGGCGCGCAACCTCGGACGACTGACGCTGAACCCCCTGAAGCATCTCGACCCGATGGGTCTGATCTTCCTGATGATTTTCGGTTACGGTTGGGCAAAGCCCGTTCCGATCAACACCCGCTATTTCCGCAAGCCGAAGCGCGATATGGCGTTGACCGCGGCGGCGGGACCTGCGGCAAACCTGTTGCTCGGGCTGGTCAATGCGGTGTTGTACGGGTTGTTTTGGGGACTGTACAAAGCGCAAGCCTATCTCGGGCTGACGGGAATGCTGCTCACCTTTCTTCTGATTCTTGCCGATACTTTCTTCTACGCGGCGGCAATCAACTTCATGTTCATGCTCTTCAACCTGATTCCGATTCCGCCTTTCGACGGCTCGCGCATCGCGCTGGCGTTCCTGCCCGACCGCATCTATTTCGGCATCATGCGCTACGAGCGGCAAATCATGATTGGGCTTCTGATTGTGATGTTGGTCCTGTCCAATTTCGGTTACTCCCCCATCGGATACGTCGCAACCGAATTGCCGAATCTGATTGGAAACCCGATTTCACAGGGCATTATCAAGTTGTTAGTCTGATTTTCTCCGAGGTACACACATGGAAAGCGTCACATACAGGCTGGAGCAGTTCCATTTTGAGGGTCCCCTCGATTTGCTGCTCGCGCTGATTCAGAAAAACAAAGTGAATATTACCGACATTCCGATCTCTCTGATTTGTGACCAGTACCTTGCTTACATTGAGGCGGCGCAGAACCTGAACATGGAGTTGACGGGCGAGTTCATCGTCATGGCAAGCGAATTGGTCCGCATCAAGAGCAAAATGCTCCTCCCCCGCCCGCAGGAAGAGGAAAAGGACCCGCGGATGGACCTGCAGGAAGCCCTGCGGCGCTATCAGCAGGCAAAGGAAGCCGCCGAAAAAATGGCGGAACTTTACAGGGTCTACAGCGGACGGATGGTCAAGGACACCGATGAAGTGACGGTTGACACCACCTACGTTACCGACCAACAGGTCACCAGCCTGTGCCTTGCGGTCCGCCGCATCATCGCCGCAAACGAGAGCCGACCGAAAGCGGA
This sequence comes from uncultured Ruminococcus sp., assembly GCA_964630695.1. Taxonomy (GTDB): domain Bacteria; phylum Bacillota; class Clostridia; order Oscillospirales; family CAG-272; genus UMGS1865. The sequence continues at coordinate 10,916 of CAZVYZ010000042.1, read as the reverse complement.
GAAAGCGGTTTTCGCGCCGATGATTGCGAAACCGATTGTCCCCGTGGAAATCAAGATTGTCGGCATTCTCCACCGCATGGAGAAGAAAAAGGAAACGAGCATGAAAGAGTTGCTCGCGGACGCGGTATCGCTCCCGGACCTGATTGCCATCTTTCTCGGGATTCTGGAATTGGTCAAAGTCCGCAGGATTCTGATTGACGAGGACGAATACCTCGACGCGGTACACGGAACCAACACCTGCTTTTCGGTCAACGAAAAGACGCCCGACGAGGAAGAAGCGGAGCGCAAAAAGCGACCGTCCATGGCGCTCTCCAAAGAGCCGATTCCCCTCTCCTCCAAAGCGGAAATGCACCGCGAACAGCGCCGCATCATCCGCGAACGGAAACTGGAAGAAAAAAAGCGGTTGCGTGCAGAGGAACGCGCCAGACGCGCGGAAGAGAGGCGGCGTGCCGCCGAGGAAGCTGCACGGCTCGGGGAACGCGTGGACGACCTGTTGCCGCAGGAAGAAGCACTCCCTGCCGACGACAGCGATCTTGACGCGGAGGAGCGCGTGGAGGCAATGCTCGAGGACCGCCTTTCCGAAGAGGATGAGGATATGCTCGACGACATCGGTCTGGACATGAACGAAATTGTCGGTCATATGGCAAAAGAAGCCGTTCGGTTGGAGCGGGACAAGCATACCGAGGAAGGACAGTAATATATTATGGAAGAAAAGAAACAGACCGGACCGGTGTTGGAACCGCTCGGAAGCGCGCAGGAGGTCGAACAGGCAATCGAAGCCATCCTCTTTGCGGCGGGTCACCCGATGCGTTACGACAAGTTGGCAGAGGTGCTTTCCCTGACGGTCAAGGATGTGCGCGCGATGGTGCGGGAAATCGGAAAGAAGTTTGAAGCCGAGGACACCTTTCACGGGATTCAACTTCTGCAATACCCCAACGCCTGCCAACTGGCAACCAAAGAGAAATACGCCCCCTACATCCGTGAAGCGCTCGGCATCCGCCGAGGCGGAAACCTCTCCGCCTCCACGATGGAGGCATTGGCGGTGGTCGCCTACAATCAACCCGTTACACGGACCTTTGTGGATGACGTGCGCGGTGTGGACAGTTCCTATGCGGTCACTTCGCTGATTGACAAAGGGCTGATTGAAGCCGCAGGACGACTGGAAGCCCCCGGGCGACCGATGCTCTACGTCACGACCGACAAGTTCCTGCGGGTGTTCGGTATCAACTCACTGGACGAATTGCCGCAAACCGAAGCGCTCAGCGTTTCGGCGGCGGTGCAAAGTCAGGCGGAAAATACGGAACAGGTTGAGATGGATCTCGGAAGCGAGGATTTGCCCGACAGCGACGAGCCGCTTTCCCCCGACGCGCAGGACTACCGCCCCGTTGAGGAGGATGACGACGGCAATGTGATTTTTGAGGACGGGAACGCCGACGGCGACCGCCCGAAAGGAGCGTGATGGCATGAACGGATGGTTGATCGCACTGATTGCGGTCGGCGGTATACTTCTGCTTCTTCTGTTGTTTCTGCTGTTCGGCATGGCGCGGCTCCACGTCACCTGCCGCGAGGACGTATGGGTCAGCCTGCGGGTCCTCGGACTGCGGTTTCGCCTTTACCCGCGCGGAGGACCCGAGGCGGGGGCAAGCCGCTTCTGCCGGAATCCAAACCGTGCGCTTTCGCGCGAACTGCGTCGACAGCGACGCGAAGCGAAACGGGCTGAAAAAAAGAAACTGAAAAAGCGGAAGAAAGCGGTGGAAACCGCCAATCTCCCCAAACCCAGCCTGCGGGAAAATCTTTCGATGATTCTCGCCCTGCTCAAGGACTTCTACCGCGTGACAAAAGGCAAACTCCGCCTGCGCACCCTGCGGATGCACGTTGTTGTCGCAGCCGACAACGCGGCGCAGACCGCGCTGATATGGGGCGGGGTCTCCTCGGGAGCGTCGCTTCTCCTGAACTGGATTGACAAGCACTTCATGCCAATTGAACACTATCGCGGTGAGGTTGACATCCGTCCCGATTTTGCGGGAGGCGAATCGGGCGCGGATATTGATTTGGTGCTGTCCGTTCGTCTGTGGTCTGCATTGCGCATCGCGATGGCAATGCGCGGACGCTACGGTGAAGAAAAAGAAAAAGCACGCTACAAGGCATTGCGGCGGGTCAAAAAGAAAGCCGCCAAGAAAGCAAAAAAAGCAAGTCAAAAAACATCTCAAGTGTGAAAGGATACGAATATTATGGAAAACGAAAGTTCTCTCAAGCAGATGATTCGCAACTCAATGCAACAGATTCGCGACATTATGGACGCGGATACCGTAACGGGTCAACCGATTAAACTCGACAACGGCGTTGTCATCATCCCGTTCTCCAAGGTCATGCTCGGCTTTGCGTCGGGCGGTCTGGACCTCCCCGCAAAGCAGGAAAAGGTCCGCAAAAACTTCGGCGGTGCAGGCGGGACCGGCGTTACCGTCAACCCCATCGGCTTCCTCGTTACCTACCCCGACGGCAAGGTGGAAATGCTTCCGGTTACGGGACCGGAAGAGGTTAGTCCGCTGGAACAGATTGCGGAAATTCTCAACCGTGCGCCCGAGGTGGTCGGCAAACTCAAAGAGTTGTTTGACGACGTGGATGCTGCACGCGACGGAAACTGATTCGCCAATCTGACATAAAATGAACTCCGGAAAAATATACATGAATGAATCAGTATGTTTTTCCGGAGGTTTTATCATGCGCAAAAAAGTCCTTGCCGTTCTGCTTGTCATGACCCTTTCTCTCTCCCTTTTCCCGCTTTCCGCGGCGGCAGAGCCGGCGGGTAACGTCAGCCCGCCAACCGTTTCGGCGGAAAGCGCGGTGCTGATGGATGCCGAGCATGGTCTTGTGTGCTATGAAAAAGATGCGGACAAACGGCTTCCGATGGCAAGCACCACCAAAATTATGACCGCACTGACGGCGCTGGCAAACGCCGAACCCGACCGCATCATCCGTATCCCGCACGAGGCGGTCGGCGTGGAGGGGTCATCGGTCTACCTTGCCGAGGGCGAGGAACTGACGCTTTGCGACCTGCTCTACGCCCTGCTGTTGCAGTCGGCAAACGACGCGGCGGAAGCGATTGCCATTGACATCGGCGGAAGTATTTCCGGCTTTGCCGACCTGATGAACGCCGAAGCCCGAAAGTTGGGGTTGTCCGACACGCATTTCTGCAACCCGCACGGTCTGGATGCCGAGGAACACTATACGACGGCGCGCGAGTTGGCAATCATCACCCGCGCGGCGCTTGCCGACCCGCTGATTCGCAAGATTGTGAAAACCGTCAAAGCGACCATTCCGCAGGGTGACAATCCCACCGCGCGCCTGCTCGTCAATCACAACCGCCTGCTGCGGTCCTATGACGGCGCAATCGGGGTCAAAACGGGATTCACCAAGCGAAGCGGGCGCTGTCTGGTATCCGCCGCCGAACGGAACGGCGTCACGCTGATTGCTGTTACGCTGAACGCTCCCGACGATTGGCGCGACCATGCCGCGATGTTGGACTACGGATTTACGCGTTACCAAACGCTCACGCTCTGCCGCGCGGGGGACCAAGCGTATGACCTGCCCATTACCGGCGGGACCGTTGAATCGGTCGCGTTGCGGTATGCCGCAGACCTGACCGTCGCACTCCCCATCGGTCACGCGCCGCTAAACGGCTTCATCGAATCCCCGCACTTTCTCTATGCCCCCGTCCTGCCCGACGCGGAGGTCGGCTATGCCGTTTTCACCTGCGACCTTGACGGTGACGGCAAGCAGGAGGAAATCGGGCGCGTCCCGCTTGTCACGGGAGAAAAAGCAGACCGCAAACAGAACCAAAAGCGCGGCTTTTTCGCGTGGCTGTGCGGAATTTTCAACAGAAACAAACAGGAATGAAACTATGACGGAAGCCATCAGACTGCAAAAATACTTTTCGGACTGCGGCGTTCTTTCCCGCCGCGCCGCGGAAGCGGAAATTCTCGCGGGACGCGTGTCGGTCAACGGATGCCGCGCGTCCCTCGGGGACCGCGTGATCCCCGGGATCGACCGCGTGGAGTGGAGCGGCAAACCGATTCTCCCACGTGCGGACAAGCCGTATCGCTATATCCTGCTCAACAAGCCGCGCGGCTACGTCTGCACCGCAAAGGACGAAAAGGGGCGGCGGAACGTGACCGAATTGGTCCGAATCGCCAACACCCGCCTCTACCCCGTCGGACGGCTCGACATGGATTCGGACGGACTTCTGCTCCTGACCGACGACGGAGATTTTGCCAATCACCTGACGCACCCGCGCCACGAAATCTCCAAGCGTTACCGCGTGACCGTCTCCCCCGCCCCGACCAACGCGCAACTGGAAGCCCTCCGCGCACCCATGGTACTGGACGGCTACCGTTTGCTCCCCGTCGGCGTGCGCCGCCTTGACAACGCCGTATTGGAGATGGAACTGCATGAGGGCAGAAACCGCCAGATTCGGCGAATGTGCGAAGCGGTCGGACTGCGCGTGACCGAACTGACACGCATCGCAATCGGTCCCCTCACCCTGAGTGACCTCCCCACGGGAAAGTGGCGCGACCTGACCCCCGATGAAGTTCGATACTTGATGCAAGAAAAAGGTGCGTGTAGCGCTCTGTGAGACGTAACCGATTCATTGCTATTCTAAGACCTTGGGACTCTGTCCCAATCCCTGCTTAAAAACTTCTTGAAAGAAGTTTTTAAGAATTTCAAGAACTTTAACCAAAGGGGATTTCCCACCTATATTTATGTTGTACTGATTTTTCTGTAGCCGTTTACGCTCTACGAATTCCGGCTGCTCCGAGACAAATCCCGTCCAGCGGGATTTGGGCGCTTGCGCTCTCTCCGCTACCGGATAGAAAAAGTTCAGGTTAATTAATGACTGAAGCGGAACGACCCATGTGTCGTTCCGTATTGGTTGAATTTAGGGTTTGGGACAAAGTCCCAAAGTCTTGTCTCTTAACAGAAAGGAAACACTTATGCTGGAAGTATTGCCGATTCAAACGAAAGCCGAGCAGGAAGCACTCTGCGCGAGATGCGGAGTCCCGTTCAAAACCGAAATGCTCGCCTATCAGGCATTGGTAGACGGCGACCTGCGCGGCATCTGCCAGTTCACCATGGGACCCGAGGGCGGCAGGATTGTCGACTTTGCCGCCGCCGGAAACCCCGAATTTGAGCCGCTGTTCGTCATGGGACGAGCCGCTTTGAATTTTATCGACCTTTGCGGCGTCCACCGTGCATTTTTTGACGCGGAATTTGAAAATGAGACGCTCGTCAAAGCCATCGGTTTTGAACGAAATGCCGCCGGCAGGTGGGAAATGGACCTGACCGATTTCTTCAAAGAACCTTGCAAGCATTCCAAACATAGCAAATAGAGGAAAAAATTGTAAAAAATGCACATCTTTTCTCCGTTATTTTTGTATACCATTTTTTAGGAAAAACTATTGCAAATTCTTACAAAATATGGTAAAATATTACTGTTCAGGAAAATGACAACAAACCTTAACGGAGGAAAAGAATATGGAGTACACAACAAAGTTGCTGATTGCCGATGAAAGCCCCGCGAGCCGCGCGAATCTGCGGGAGGGCTTGGTCCGAATGGGGTACCGGAATGTGGACGAAGCGGTAAACGGCGAGGAAGCGTTGCAGAAGATTAACCGAAACCGCCCCGACGTGGTGCTGATGGACGTATGGCTTTCAAAACTGGACGGCATCGGAGTCCTGCGGAGTTGCCGGAGTGCGGGCATCGGCAAGGACGGCACGCCGATTTTCATTATCGTATCGTCGGTATCGAATCAGAACCTGTTTATTCAGGCAACCGAGGCGGGCGCGGAGTTGTGTCTGCTGAAGCCCGTCAATCTCAACAGCCTTTGCGAGCATATTCAGAGCATTCTGTCGCGGCGGAATCGCGAGGCGGCAGTGGCGGTCATGAAAACCGAGGAGAAAACGCCCGACATTGAGTCGCAGGTCACGCAAATCATTCACCAAATCGGCGTTCCCGCGCACATCAAGGGGTATCAGTATCTGCGGACGGCAATCCTGCTGACGGTGCAGGACAGCGACATCATCAATTCGGTGACCAAGATTCTTTACCCGTCGGTTGCGAAGAAGTACAGCACGACGACCAGCCGTGTGGAGCGCGCAATCCGCCACGCAATTGAGGTGGCATGGGACCGCGGCGACGTGGACACGCTGAACAGTTATTTCGGCTACACGATTCAGCAAGGCAGGGGCAAGCCGACCAACAGCGAGTTCATTGCGATGATTGCCGACAACCTCCGCTTGAAGTACAAGTTGTTTTGAGGAGAGGGAAAGACCTTGGAGGCGCAGGGGACCCTCTTTCGCAGATGGTCCCCTACCCTCCAAACCTCCCTGACCCTCCCAGAACTTCCCCCACGACCCCGCCATTTACAAAATGAAAATTTGATTCGCTTTGAATAATGGCGGGGTCATGGGGAAGTTTTTGGTATTTAGGGAGGTATGGAATCGTTTGAAAGTGCGGCTATCGCACTTTTTCGGGGAGCAGAAAACTGAACGGTATCAGACAATAATATTTTTGAAAGGTAGAGAAAAATATGCGAACAAAAGACGCGGTAGCAATCCGGATTCAACAGTTATGTGCGGAAAAAGGGATTGCGGTGCATGAATTGGCGATGCTTTCGGGCGTTGCGCCGTCAACCGTTTACAGTATGCTGAACCGTAAAAGTCAGAATCCGGGAGTGGTATCGCTCAAAAAACGATACGATGGATTGGGAATTACGGTCCGTCAGTTCTTCGATTGCGACCTATTTGATGAAACGGAGCAGGAAATTCAATAACGCAAACCCGCGCCCGAACGGAAATCCGTTCGGGCGCGGGTATTTTACGAACCCTCGATGACGTCGGGACGGTCATAATCCGACGGCGGCGCGGGCGTTGGTTCGGGTTCGGGTTCGGGCAACGGCTCCGGCTCGGGTTCCGGAACGGGTTCGGGAAGCGGTTCCTCGGGTTCCTGCGGTAGGTCCGGTTCGGGCGGAGTGGGAACTTCCTCTCCGCCGCTGATGAGATACTCAAAGCAATCGTCGTCGGTCACCTCAAAACGGACGCCGAGGAAATGCAGGAAACGCGCGGTTGCAAAGTTATAGGAGGAAAGCGGGCGGTCAAGCGCGTTGTCCGATTGTGCGCAGACGTAAATTTCCCCGTTTTCAATCTTGCTGATGATAACGGTATGATACCAGTCGCCCTCGTCATTGGCGTACTGAACCGCGTCCCCCACCCTTGCCATTCTGCGCGGGACCTCGGTCGCATAGGGACCCACGCCGCCGTTGCGCGAGGCGAACTCGGGGGTCCCCGTCATGAAGTCGTAGAAATACTCCACGCCGCTCCAAGCGGGCGCACGGTCCGCATCCGAGATATAGTACCAGCCATAATCGGGGGTCCGATTCATCACGCAACTGGCTGCCAGAACGCACTGCGACACAAAATTCGTGCAGTTGCCGCCCCTCCCTGTGAAGTCCACAAACAGCGGATTGCGGTCCAGTGCCCATCGCCTTGCATACGCCACCGCCCGCTCCGCGTCATACGGCTTAGTCAATAACATACCCTTAAACTCTCTCCTTTCGACACGTACTCCCCAACAGTATATGCGAAAGAAGCAAAACCGCCGCTGGATTTTTCCCGCGGCGGCAGTTTTTCAGTTGATGTAATTGTCGTAAATCGTTTTTGCGTCTTTCAGGACGTCAGCCCCCACGGTTGTCTCTCCCGTTACCACAATGTAAGTCTTCCCTCCACCGGTTGCAAAACTGACCAATGAATAGATATAATTTGGTTTTTCCCCTAAAGTTCCCGTTTTCCCACCGCCGAACTTCAGTTTGCTCAACTGAAAATTTCCATATTTAGTTTTATATGCCCATTCACGGCTACCATCTGCGTCGGAAGTGCGGTATAATGTACTGAGGAAGTACCGCTTGGTATCGTCCTTATTTCCCGCAGAATCATATAGATAAAATAACGCATCCCGTGTTGACAGAATTTCCTTTATCCGTTCGCATCCGAGCGCATAAATCATAATAGCGGCAATATCCGACGCAGTTGACTTGTTTCCGTTGCTTTCATCGCCTGCAGCATTATCAAACTGCGTATTCTTCAGTCCCATTTTCTGCACCTCGGCGTTCATCAACTCCACAAATGCGGCTTCGCTCTCGGCAGGCGTTGCAGCGGGGCAAATATAGGAAACAACCATTATAACGCAGTCTGCGGCAGATTCCACTCCGATTCCAACCAACAAATCTTCGATTCTGACACACTGCCCAACCTTGAAACCGTAAGTCGAAAGCCCTTTTCCTTTTATGTATTCCGAAAGGGCTTCCGTATACTCCACTTTTTTGTCAAGGTCACCTGTTTTCAGATTTTCGCAGGCAACAATCAGCGTCATGACCTTTGTCATGGATGCGGGCGAGAAGCGCGTATCCGCGTCTTTCCCCGCGAGAATTTCCCCCGTTTGCGCATCGACGAGGACTGCATAATTCGAGTTGATTCCGCTGATACTCTTTGTGTTCGCGCCGTTCTTCGGCAAAACTGCCGCACCGGGGGTAAACAGCGGCGTTCCCGAATCGGACGGAGTCGGTTCCGCCGTTCCTGCGTTCGTCCCGTTCGGCTTGCTGTTCCCCTGCGACGGCAACGCCGTCCGCACGGTCATCACCGCAACCAGCAGGCAGACGAACAGTGCAACCGCCGCAACGGTCACCGAAAAAACGACGGTTGCAATTCCCGCGCGACGCTCCTCCTCCGCCAACGATTCGGGACGGCGGCGCAACTGCGGCGTTTCGGGAATGTCATCCACCCGCCCCACGCAAATCGGCGGCTTGTCCTGCGTCGGCATTTTGCCCGCGCGCGGTTTCGTATCCGGTTCTTTCTCCGGCGTCATCGGGTAGTTTCGGTTCATGGACTTCCTCCGGTTGGAAATAGTTCTACCTATATTTTACCGCAAAACAGTCCTCCTGTCAACCGCTTTTTGCAAGTTTCTCCGACAAAAAATTTTTTCGGAAATTTTCAAAAAGTTATTGACATATGACAGAAACTATGGTATAATAAGAGTGTCGACAGAAAGGAGGCAGACACCGAGAATGGCAAGACCGAAAAAGGAACGCGTTATCTGTGCCATGCCCCGTTTTTGCGACTTCTCACCGACCGACCAAACGGGAACCGGCACGCAGAAAATGTGCTTTGACGAATACGAAGTGATTCGACTGCACGATTTGGAACATTTCTCGCAAGAGGAAACCGCAAGGCAAATGCTGATTTCCCGCCCAACAGTCACCGAACTGCTCGCCTCGGCGCACGAAAAACTCGCGCGGATGTTGGTAAACGGTGACCGGCTGGAGTTGCGCGGAAGCAGCTGCGTGGTCTGTGAGATTGGAAAAAACTGTCCCAAATCAGCGGGGAACGACTGCCACACGAAGCATTGCTGTCGTGCGGAATGCCGAAAACGCTGTCATAATCAAAAAGAATCTGAAAGTAGAAAGGAAACACTGTCATGAAAAAATGGAGATGCACAATTTGCGGAGAAATCGTTGAATCCGAAACCAGACCCGAAAGTTGCCCGCTTTGCCACGCATCGGGCGATAAGTTTGAGGAAGTTGTGGAAGAGGGCATGACTTGGGCTACCGAACACGTTGTGGGCATTGCAAAGGACGCACCCGCGGAAATCGTGGAGGGTCTGCGCGCAAACTTCCAGGGCGAATGCACCGAGGTCGGAATGTACCTTGCCATGTCCCGCGCCGCGGCAAGAGAGGGCTACCCCGAAATCGCGCTTTACTGGAAAGAAGCCGCACTTGAGGAGGCGGAACACGCGGCAAAGTTTGCGGAACTGCTTGGCGAATGCGTCAGTGATTCCACCGAGAAAAACCTGTCTGTTCGCGTTGCAGCCGAGAACGGTGCAACCGTCGGAAAATTTGAACTGGCAAAAATGGCGAAAGCCGCGAATCTCGACGCCATTCACGACACGGTACACGAAATGGCGAAAGATGAAGCCCGCCACGGCAGAGCCTTTGCGGGACTGCTGAAGCGGTATTTCGGAAAGTAATAAAAATTGAAAAAGTGGGGGCACTCCCCCACTTTTTCTGCATTTCAGGCAAGAAAATTCCGGAAAACGGTTGACAAAACACAAAAATTGTGCTACAATTAACGTAGAATGTTTGTATGGAGGGTGTATTATGGGATTGTTCAAGTTGTTCAGAAAAGACAAGAAAAAGAAAGACGCGGAAACGCCTGCCGAAACGGTAACGTCTGAGGTCAAAAAAGAAGAGTCTGTTGCCCAACCTCCGCAAACCGTCGTTGCGGAACCGGAAAAAACGACTCCCGTCACCGCAGAAAAGGCGGTCGAAAAAGCGGCTGAAAAGACCGCGCCGAAGCCGGTCGCAAAATCTGCGGCTCCCAAAGCGTCCGCCGCAAAAAGCGCCGCGAAAGCGCCTGCCAAGTCGAACTCTGCAGGAACCACGGTTCCGAAGAAGCCGACCGCCGCGCCTGCCGCAAAGAAAACAACCGCTGCAAAACCTGCAGCGTCCAAATCAACTGCCGCAAAGCCTGCCGCTCCCAAGGCGCCTGCCGCGGTCCGTACATCGTCTACCCCCGTCCGTCAGGTCAGTCGTCCGTTCTTCGTAACCACCGAAGAGGACATCCGCATCGCGTTTGACGAAGCCATTGCCGACGCGGAAGCCGAAATTGCCGCAAACGGTGCAAAGGCGGTCGGAAAATACGAGTTCAATCTGGAGGTGGACGGTTACCACTTCTACCTGATTGCCAACAACGGACAGGTCCTGTTTGACAGTCCGAGTTTTACAACCCTGCTCGGCGCACTCAACGGAATCAAAACCTTTAAGAAAAACGTTGCGAACACCGAATTCGCCATCAAAAAGGACAAATAC
>CAZVYZ010000041.1:0-15927 GCA_964630695.1 uncultured Ruminococcus sp. | reverse complement strand
AAAGGCTTCCCCTCGGGGGGAAGCTGTCGCGTTAGCGACTGATGAGGGGGGATAACTCTGCACTTCCAATAGGATTGTATCTTTCCCTCGAATCGGAACGACCCGCGTGTCATTCCGTTCAAGTCAGCAACTAACTATCTACCATTTCTATCCGGTAGCGGAGAGAGACGATAGTCGCACAAATCCCGCTGGACGGGATTTGGCTCGGAGCAGCCGGAATTCGTAGAACATAAACGGCTACACAAAATCAGCACCACATAAACATAGGGGAGGAATCCCCCTTAGTTAAAGTTTTGAAAGTCCTTAGGAAACTTTTTCAAAAGTTTCCTAAGTAGGGTTCGGGGCAAAGCCCCGAGACCTTAAAAAGGAGGAGAAAAAATGAACGATTTGCACTACCACAAAAGCCTTGCAATACTCCACGAGGGCTGCGAGGAACCGCACGCATACTTTGTCCCGTATCAGACAGAGGAAGCCGCGAAAGAGGACGACAGAGAGAAGAGCGACCGTTTCGTGTCGCTTTGCGGAGAGTGGAATTTCAGGTGGTTCCCCTCGGAACGGAAACTGGGAGACTTCCTGTCCGCCGACTTCGACAGAGGGGAGTGGGACCAACTCACCGTCCCGATGAGTTGGCAGTTCAAACTGGATAAACCGTATGATAAACCGCAGTATACAAACGTCCTGTATCCGTTCCCCGTCGACCCGCCGCACGTCCCCGCCGAGAATCCCTGCGGGCTTTATATGCGTACCGTGAACGTCGATAAGGACGCACTTGAAAAGTACGATATCCGCCTGCACTTTGAGGGCGTGGATTCCTGCTTCTACCTCTACGTCAACGGACAGTTCGCCGCATATAGCCAAGTCAGCCATATGACAAGCGAGGTCGACGTGACAAAGTACCTCCGCGCGGGCGAGAACCAAATCAAGGTGCTGGTGTTCAAATGGTGCGACGGGAGTTATCTGGAGGACCAAGACAAAATCCGCTCTTCGGGTATCATCCGCGAAGTCTACCTGCTCCTGCGCGATAAGATCCACGTTGAGGACCTCTACGTCCGCAGTGAGACCGAGGAACCGTTTGCAAGCGCAACCGTGACCGCGGAGGTGACGCTGAACGGCGCCGCAGAGGTCGGCTACCGCTTCGTTTCTCCCAACGGCAAGACGTTGGAGGAGGGGCGCGCGCATATGGACGGCAAGGGAACGCTGACGTTCGGGGTGGAAAGCCCGATGCTCTGGAGCGACGAGACTCCGAACCTTTACGAATTGTACCTGACCGTCGGCGGCGAGGTCATCCGCCAAACGGTCGGCGTGCGAAAATTCGAGGTCCGCGACAAGGTGGTGTACGTCAACGGCAAAAAGGTCAAGGCGAAAGGCGTGAACCGCCACGACAGCCACCCGCAGTTGGGTTCTGCAACGCCGCTCGAACATATGATTGGCGATTTGCTTCTGCTCAAGCGCCATAACGTCAACTTCATCCGCACGAGCCACTACCCGAACGACCCGCGCTTCCCCGCACTCTGCGACAAATTCGGTTTTTACCTCTGCGACGAAGCCGACCTCGAAACGCACGGAATGCAGCCTGCGGGCGACTGGGATGAACTGACCGACAGCGCAGACTGGACCGAGGCGTATCTGGACCGCGCGCGCCGCATGATGGAGCGCGACAAGAACCATGCGTGCGTGCTGATGTGGTCGGTCGGAAACGAGAGCGGCACAGGGCGCAACCACCGCGCGATGGCGGACTATTTCCACGAGCGGATGCCCGGGTCTCTGGTTCATGCCGAGGATTTGTCGCGCCGCCTGATTGAGCCGAATCGTCATTCGCACGTCAAGCCCGACCCGAACGATTTGTTCATTGACCTGCACAGCCGGATGTATCCGACCTACGAGGATATTCTCGACAACCACCTGAAGAATAAGGACTGCAAACTCCCGCTTTTCCTCTGCGAATATAGCCACGCGATGGGCAATGGTCCCGGGGATTTGGAGGGCTATTGGAAACTGATTTACGGATACGACCAATTCTTCGGCGGTTGCGTCTGGGAGATGACCGACCACTCGGTGGACGTCGGCACTGCGGGTCACCCGAAGTACATTTACGGCGGCGACTTGGGGCATAAACTCAACGACGGCTGCTTCTGCGTGGACGGTCTGGTCTACCCCGATCGCAAGCCGCACACGGGGCTTCTGGAGTTGAAGCAGGTCCTGCGCCCCTGCCGACTGGAGAACGTCGACCTCGAAAAAGGCGCGTTCACGGTGCGGAATTACCGTCACTTCACCGACCTTTCCGACCTGGACCTCTGCTGGCGGGTGGAGCGGAACGGCGCGGTTGTGCGGCAGGGCAGAATCGCGGGACTGAACGTCGCGCCCGAAAAGTGCCGCCGCTACACGCTCCCAGAGGGGACGCTGGACGGCTTGGACGGCATCTGCTACCTGACGGTTTCCTATCGGCAAAACGCCGCGAACGCATGGAGCGACGCGGGCTACGAGGTGGGTGTGGAGCAGTTCCGCCTGCCTTGCGTCGCCGAGGAACTTCCCGCGCACAAGGGAAATCTGCTCGCGAAAAATTTTGCGCTGACCGAGAACGAGGACGGCTTTACGGTTCTGAACGGCGCAACGGTGGCTCGCATTGACCGCCGCACGGGTGCGGTTGTTTCGCTCGTCAAGGCGGGCAAGGAGATGCTTGCAAGTCCGATTCTGCCGAATCTGTGGCGCGCGCCGACCGACAACGACCGTTATCTGCGCCGTGTTTGGGAGCCGCTGGGCTGGGGCAACTGCGGTTGGCTTGACGCGCGGATGGAGTGCAGGGAATGCAGAGTCATCGAAAAGACTGCCGACTGCATTGCGATTGAGACGGCGTTTCTGTTTGGCTCCGACGCGGTTCGTCCGACTCTGCGCGGTACGTTGGTCTACCGCTTCACGCCGCGCGCGGGGATGGAACTATTGATGGATGTGGACGCGGTCTTTCCGGAGGAAGCGCTGACGCTCCCGCGGTTGGGAATTCAATTTGCGATGCCTGCGGGGAACGAGAAGTTGAAGTATTTCGGTTGCGGACCGATGGAGACTTACTGCGACAAGCGGCAGGCGGGATTGGTTGGTGTTTACGCCTGCGACGTCAGCGACCATTTCGAGCATTACGTGCGCCCGCAGGAGAACATGGCGCATGCGGAGACGCACTGGGTTCGCGTGGCCGACGTTGCGGGGCAGGGTTTGACAATCACGCCCGCATACGGCACGTCCGACCTGAGTTTCAACTGCTCGCATTTCTCGCCCGCGCAACTGACTGCGGCGTTACACGATTACGAGTTGGTTCCGCAGTCTCTGACCTATGTAAACGTTGACTATCGGCAGGCGGGCATTGGTTCCGGCTCCTGCGGTCCGCGTCTGCGCGAGGAGTTCCGTCTTCCCGCGGGTCACTATGCGTTTGGAATTCGGATAGAGTAAGGGGAGGAAAGAAGACCTTGGAGGGAGAGGGACCCCCTTGAAAGGGGATTCCCTCTCCCTCCAAACCTCCCTCACCTCCCCTAACTTCCCCCACGACCCCGCCATTTACGAAACGGAAATTTGATTCGCTTGGTATGGTGGCGGGGTCATGGGGGAAGTTTTTGTCGTTGGGGAGGCATGGAATCGTTTGAAAGTGCGGCTATCGCACTCGTTTTGTGGGTAGGTATTTCTCTCATCAGATGAATGTTACGTTTTGACTGGCGCGGAACGACCCATGTGTCGTTCCGGTTCGGTTGGAAGATACTTGTTGACTTCCAAATATAGACGATACGTGGGTGCCGAGATTCCGCCTGTCGGCGCCCCTGCGGGGTTCGACTCCGCGGCAATGGTTAATTCAGCGTTCGACCTCGCGCGTCGGTGCCGCTCCGCTCAGAATGACACGGAGGGGAGCCATGCGGTAGGATATAATCTAAAAGTTGTTAAAGTTACTTTAGTTCGTTACTTATATACAGTTGCTCTATAAACCCAAATTATATAACCCACCTAACGAACAGCCCACTGTGTCATTCTGAGCGGAGCGGCACCACTGCTAAGAATCAAGCGATAAAATCAAACAGCGCCGCGGAGTCGAACCCCGCAGGGGCGCCCGCAGGTGGAATCTTGGCACCCACATAACAGGCAACATCCGAAACGATTTTTTTCCATAAACCGAGTGCGATAGCCGCACTTTTCATATTCCACCTCCCACCCGAAACGAAAAACTTCCCCCACGACCCCGCCACTCAAAAAGCAAATCAAATTCTTGCTTTTCAAATGGCGGGGTCGTGGGGGAAGTTCTCGGGAGGTCAGGGAGGTTTGGAGGGTAGGTGACAGATTTTGCAACGCAAAATCTTGTCAATAGCGGCTTTGCCGCGTTAACCCCATCTCCGAAAGAGGGGGTCCTGCGCCTCCAAGGTCTTTTCCTTACCCCTCCAAGGTCTTCCCCTTACACCCTCGGAAGTTTCTCCAGACTTGCGGCAATGTCAGCATCGGAGGGGATGAAGTCGGTCATTTTGCCATCGTGGAATTTTTCGTAAGCAGTCATGTCAAAGTAGCCGGTGCCGGTCAAACCGAACAGAATGACCTTTTCTTCACCCGTTTCGCGGCAACGGATGGCTTCGTCCATCGCAACACGAATTGCGTGGGAACTTTCGGGTGCGGGCAGAATTCCCTCCACCCGTGCGAATTCTTCCGCCGCTTCAAACACTTTCGTTTGCGGCACCGAAACGGCTTCCATCAAACCGTCCGCGTAAAGTTGCGAGAGTACGGGGCTCATCCCGTGATAACGCAGACCTCCCGCGTGATTCGGAGCGGGAATGAACCCGCTTCCCAGCGTGTACATCTTCGCAAGCGGGCAGACTTTGCCCGTGTCGCAAAAATCGTAAGCAAATTTGCCGCGCGTCAGACTGGGGCAGGACGCCGGTTCCACCGCAATGAAACGGTAGTCCCGCTCGCCGCGCAATTTTTCACCCATAAACGGCGCAATCAAACCGCCGAGGTTCGAGCCGCCGCCCGCACAACCGATGATGATGTCGGGCTTGACGCCGTAAAGGTCGAGCGCGGTCTTTGCCTCCAGACCGATGACCGACTGGTGCAACACTACCTGATTCAACACGCTGCCGAGTACGTAGCGGTAGCCCTCGGACGTTTCTGCCTTTTCCACCGCCTCGGAGATTGCACAGCCGAGACTGCCGGACGTCCCGGGGAATTCCGCAAGAATCCGTCTGCCCACTTCGGTCTCGGTCGACGGCGACGGCGTGACCGACGCACCGTAGACCCGCATGACCTCACGGCGGAAGGGCTTCTGCTCGTAGGAAACTTTGACCATATAAACCTTGCAGTCCAGCCCCAGATACGCGCACGCCATCGAGAGCGCCGTTCCCCACTGACCTGCACCCGTCTCGGTCGTCACGCCGCGCAGACCCTGCTTTTTTGCGTAGTAAGCCTGCGCAATTGCGGAGTTGAGTTTGTGACTGCCGCTCGTGTTGTTTCCCTCAAATTTGTAGTAAATGTGCGCGGGGGTGCCGAGTTTCTTTTCCAGACAGTACGCGCGAATCAGCGGCGCGGGACGGTACATTTTATAAAAATTGCGGATTTCGGTCGGAATGGGAATGAACGCGGTGGTGTCATCCAATTCCTGACGAATCAGTTCGTCGCAGAAGATAGGGGAAAGTTCCTCTGCGGAGAGCGGCTGATGCGTGGCGGGATTCAACAGCGGCGCGGGCTTGTTCTTCATATCCGCGCGGAGGTTGTACCACGCCGTGGGCAACTCTTTTTCGGAGAGATAGGTTTTGTACGGGATTTCTTGTTTCATAATCGGTTCCTCCTGTGCCACAAGGCAGATTTTTTTCGCACGGTATGATGCGGAAAACAAAAAACGCCCCGAAGAATTCGGGGCGGGAATGTTGTAATCCCGCGGTACCACCCAAAATGAAGCGCCGCGCTTCCGCGGTTCTTCGCTCATTCACATACCTGCGATATGCGGCGCTTGGGTAACGGGTGCGCTTCCCGTCGGAGCCTACAGGCACGGGTCACAACGGCTTTCCCTCCGTCAACCCCTGCGTTCGGTCCGCCCTCGGAAGTCCATTCACGGAAAACGCCCCGCCGCGATTCCACCACCCGCGACTCTCTTTGGAAGCCGTTTGCTCCGCTACTTCTCTTCCTCAACGGTTTATGCTCCTATTATACACGCCTGCAGGCGATTTGTCAACCCCCAAAACGAAATTTTTTCAAAAAATCTCTTGACAGCGGGTGAAGACGGGAGGAGACGTACATGGAGGACGACCGGATTGTGGACCTGTACTGGGCGCGTGACGAGCGGGTGATTGCCGAATCGAAGCGGAAATACGGCAGACTTCTGCGGTCGGTCTCTTATGCCTGCCTCGGAAACCGCGAGGACGCGGAGGAATGCGCCAATGACACTTATCTGGAGGCGTGGGACGCCATGCCGACAGCGCGACCGCAGTTTCTCGGGGCATTCCTGTCCAAAATCACGCGCAGGATTTCAATCGACCGCTTTCGCCGCGACCATCGCGCCAAGCGGGGCGGCAACAATCGCATCATCATGGCGTCGGACGGCGATTTGAACGTCGGAATCAGTTCCGCCGACGATTTGAAAACGTATATTGAGGGCAAACGGAACGAGGGGACGTTCCTGTCGATTCTCGGTTTCGGGAGCGGCAACTACCGCGACAACACGATGGAGACGCTTGCGCACAACGGCAACGGTGTTTACTACTACATTGACGGCAAGAGCGAAGCGCAAAAGGTATTCGGGATCGACCTGATTGCAACGCTTTACACGGTTGCAAAGGACGTGAAACTGCAACTGACCTTTGACCCGGCATACGTTGCGTCCTACCGTCAGATTGGATATGAAAACCGCCAATTGAGCCGCGAAGATTTCACCGACGACACCAAGGATGCGGGTGAAGTGGGTGCGGGGCATCAGGTTACGGTATTTTATGAATTGGTCATGACGGAGAACGGGCAGAAGCCCGACCTTGCCGAGAACACCGCGTTTATGACGCTTGCGGTCCGCTACAAGGCGCCCGACGGGGACGTATCAAAAGAGGACACCTACAGCATTGGTGTTTCCGACCGCACCGTTCCCGACAGCGACACGGAATTCATGTTCTGCGTGCTTGAGGTGACGATGCTTTTGCACAACAGTGTGCATCTTCCCTCCGACGGTTCGGTGACCTATGCGACGGTTCTTGCAAAACTCCGCGGTCTTAATTTGGACTCCCACTCCGACCGCGCCGAGTTCCGTTCTTTGATTAAAGCATTCGCTGGGTAAGAGAGGGAAAGACCTTGGAGGGGAGAAAGACCTTGGAGGAAAAGACCTTGGAGGGGGAGAGGACCCTCTTGAAAGACGGGTCCTCTCCCCCTCCAAACCTCCCTCTCACCCCGAGAACTTCCCCACAGGACCCCGCCATTTCGGGAGCGAAAATTTGTTTCGCTTTCGTTTGGCGAGGTCCTGTGGGGAAGTTTTTTGGTTTTTGGGGAGGATTTGGTTGATTGTGTGTCGGTGAAATAGGGGAAATGTTGAAATAACGGATCAACAAGATATAAGGGAGACGCGGGGCGCGGGATCTGAGGGGGCCGGAGGGGTTGGAATATTATCCGCTTCCCGATGGGATCTATGCGGTCGGCGGTGGGACGGCAAAGTATATGACAGAGATTGTGATTTCTGCAACGCATAAAGGAAAAGCGGTTACTGTTATTCAGGAATCTGCGTTTGCGAATTTCCCGAATCTGACAAGCATCACGATACCGGACAGTGTGACGAGCATCGGAGATTTCGCCTTCTATTATTGCACGAGTTTGACAAGCATCACCTTTAAGGGAACAAAAGCGCAGTGGAATGCGATTTTAATGGATTATGATTGGAATAACGAAACCGGACCCTACACCGTCCATTGCACCGAAGGTGATATCGCAAAATCCTAAACAACAAAACAACGGCGGGCGGGAATCAACGATTCCCGCCCGCTTTTCTCTTTCGCTCTCGCACCCACAAATCGGGCGCGAAGCCGCACTTTCAAACAATTCCGTATCTCCCAAACCAACAAAAACTTCCCCACAGGACCCCGCCACCATGCCAAGCTAATCAAATTTTCGCTCCCGAAATGGCGGGGTCCTGTGGGGAAGTTCGGGGTAGGTCAGGGAGGTTTGGAGGGTAGGGAGGACCCTACGAAAGGGTCCTCCCTGCGCCTCCAAGGTCTTTCCCTCACCCCCAAGGTCTTTCTTACTCCTTGTCCTCGGAAATCTTCTTGTAGTCGTCCTCGTCAACAATGCAGCCAAACTTTTCGCCGCAGGCAGGGCAAACCAGATTTTCGGGGTCTAACTCTTGGTCAAAGCAGACCGTCTCACCGCAGGACGGGCAGACAATCTCGTAGTATTCCTCGTCGTCGCACCCGTGGCAACCCTCGCAGTCACCGTCGCAATCATCGTCGCCGAGCGGGGAGTCGTCATCGTCCTCCTCGTCGTCAGAATCGTAGTCGTCCTCGTCCTCGTCTTCGTCCTCGCCGTCCAGAAGATTTTCGACGCTCTCCAAATCGTCATCCAATTCCTCCACGTAGTCGTTGAGATAGTCGAGGTCGTCGTCAATCTCGTCAATGTCCTTGCGGACCTTGGCAAGTTCCTGCGCCATTTCGCCCGTCAGGTCGAGCAGCGCCGCAATGATTTTGCCCTCTTTCGACTCTTTGTCAATCTCCAAACCCTCTGCAAGCCCTTTGATATAGGACGCCTTTTCGGTCAGATTCATTTCCATTTCGTTTTCTCTCCTTTTGGTTGTGTCAAAATCGGGGGACCGAACAGCGCGGGTCCCCCGAGGTTTTGAACTTATGCGCGGGACAGATATTCGCCCGTGCGGGTGTCAATCTTCAGACGGTCGCCGACGTTGATAAAGAGCGGGACCTTAATCTCGGCACCGGTCTCAAGCGTTGCGGGCTTGAGCGTGTTGGTTGCAGTGTTGCCTGCAAAGCCGGGGTCGGTGTCGGTGACTTCCAACTCAACGAACGTCGGAGGCTCCACGCCGAACACGTTGCCTTTGTAGGAAATGATTTTGCACATCATTTCTTCCTTGACAAAGCGGAAGTTGTCGTCGACCTTGTCGTGAGCAATCAGGGTTTCCTCCCAAGTCTCGGTGTCCATGAAGTGGTACAGGTCACCGTCATCGTAAGAATACTGCATATCTTTTCTTTCAATATAAGCATTCTCGAATTTGTCAGTGGGGTTAAAGGTCTTTTCGACCACGGCGCCCGTGATGACGTTTTTCAACTTGGTGCGGACGAACGCCGCGCCCTTGCCGGGCTTGACGTGCTGGAACTCGATGACCTGAAGAACGTTGCCCTGTCCGTCATCAAATGTAATTCCGTTTTTGAAATCTCCGGCTACTACCATAAATTTTTACCTCCATCCTCTGTGGGAAAGTCAGAATTTGAGCCGGCAGAAATCCCGACTCTGAACATTACATTCTATTTTACACCATTTTTTCTCTTTTTGCAATAGGTTTTTGCGATTTTTTTATTTTTCTACACATTTTCTTTTCAAAAACGGGGTGACGGGAGATGACGTTTCACCGTCACGCGACCGTCACAAAACCGTCGAATAAGACGGTTTTGTGAAAGGTTCTTAAAAAGGGGTGTCGAAAACAGGTGGAATTGTTGTGTTTTGTCAATTGAAATCGCGGAGGATTTGCGGTATAATGAATTATACTTTTTCGGGCGTCCCTCACGGGGCGGAAAGGAGCGCGGCATGGAACTTCTGGAACAGCGAATTCGCAAAGACGGAAAAATCTACGCGGGCGATGTTCTGAAAGTCGACAGTTTCCTGAACCATCAGATGGACGTGGATTTTCTGTCTGCGCTCGGAAAAGAGTTCTATACGTTATTTGCGGATTGCGGTGTAAACAAAATCCTGACCATGGAAGCAAGCGGAATTGGGATTGCATGTATGACAGCGCAATTTTTTCATTGTCCCGTGGTCTATGCCAAAAAGGGCAGGTCCTCCAATATGGCGGCGGACGTCTGGCGCTCGCAGGTCCACTCCTATACGCATGGGAGCGACCACGACGTGGTGGTATCCCGTCAGTACCTCGGGGAGAACGACTGCGTGCTTCTGATTGACGACTTCCTCGCAAGGGGGAGCGCGGCAATGGCATTGCTCAACATCTGCCGACAGGCGGGAGCAAAGGTCGTGGGGTTCGGCGTGTGCGTTGAGAAAGCCTATCAGGACGGCGAGAAGCTGTTGCGGGAGGCGGGCGTTCGGGTCGAGGCGCTGGCAAAGATCAGCCGCATGACCGAGGACGGAGCGATTGAGTTCGCACACTGAAATTACATAATTCAAAATTTACGGTCCAACCAATATATGCCCGATGAAAATGGCTCGGGTGTCTCTACCGCACAGCCGGATGTGCGACTATTGGCAGGCTCTTGTTGTCGTTCCCGAAAAGGGGCGGACAGGCTTTGCTGACAGACTCCGGCTGACGGAGTCTGTTTTCTTTTGTTACCAACGGGGTTCGCCCCGGGTAAAAATATTTTTTTTGGAGGAACATGAATATGTTCAAAAAGATTGTCTCTCTCCTGCTCGCGGCTCTGATGTGTACTGCTGTTGCGTTTTCTTTCGCTTCCTGCAAGAAGACCGATGAGGACGAGATTCCTGTCGTCAAGAAAGACAAGGAAATCTTCGACGATGCGGACCTTGCGGCATTCAACAAAGACAACAAGGCAACCGCAGAACAACTCAGCAAAATCAAAATCGGTCTGATTTGCCTGCATGACGAAAACTCGACCTACGACAAGAACTTTATCCAGTCGATGAAAGATGCGCTGGCGGCGCTGAACATTCCCGAGAGCCAGTTGGTCATGAAGACCAACATTCCCGAGGATGAGTCCTGCGCAAACGCGGCAGACGACTTGGTTGCAGCCGGCTGCAACGTCATTTTCGCGGATTCTTTCGGTCATGAGTCCTATATGCTTGCATCCGCAAAGAAGTATCCGAACGTGCAGTTCTGCCACGCGACCGGTACCAAGTCTCATACCTCAAACCAATCCAATTACCACAACGCTTTCGCTTCCATCTATGAGGGAAGATACATCGCCGGCATCGTTGCGGGCATGAAACTGAACGAAATGATTACGTCCGGCAAGATTACTGCGGCAGAAGCAAAGATGGGTTACGTCGGCGCTTTCCCGTATGCGGAAGTGAAGTCCGGTTACACCTCTTTCTATCTGGGCGCAAAATCGGTTTGCCCGAGCGTGACGATGGAAGTGACCTTTACGGAGTCTTGGTATGACGAAGGAAAGGAAAAGGAAGCCGCCAACATGCTGATTGGCAGAAAGTGCGTCCTTATCAGCCAGCATGCCGACTCGATGGGTGCTCCGACTGCCTGCGAGAAAGCCGGCGTTCCGAACGTTTCCTACAACGGCAGTACCGCTGAGGCTTGCCCGAACACCGCGCTGATTTCTTCCAGAATCGACTGGTCGCCTTACCTGCAGTACATGATTACCTGCGTTGCGACCAACAAGACCATTGCCAACGACTTCTGTTGCGGTATTGCTTCCGGTTCCGTGAAGTTGACCGAGTTGAACACCAAGGCTGCGGCTCCCGATACCCAGAAAGCAATCGACGATGCCATTGCCGCTTTCAAGGCAGGCACGCTGAAAGTCTTTGATGTGAGCAAGGACAACTACATCACCGTGAAAGGCGAGAAACTGACCAAGTATGCGGCTGATGTTGACGATATGGGCGACTTCAAGGCAGATACCCACGTCATCTGGGACGGCGCATTCCTGGAATCCTACTTCCGTTCGGCTCCGTATTTCGACGTTGACATCGACGGCATCACCAGTCTGGTGAAAGACTGATTTCCAAATCCATATATCCAAAGGGCGGAGCAGAGCGCTCCGCCCCGCGGTGGTTTATATTACCGCATCCGGAAATATGCAAAGATAGTGAAAAGGCACCCAATCGCGCCAAGCCACCGGTTTCTCCCTTGATTGCTTTTGGCAGGGGGACGGTGTCCCAAGGTCTTTTGTTCACTCTCTTTGTCTGATTTCGGATCACACAGGAGGAAAAAATGAGTCAAACGAACGCAATCGAATTACGCGGCATTACCAAGCGGTTCGGGTCCATCGTGGCAAACAACAACGTCAACATGGACGCGCGCCGCGGAGAAATCCTTGCGATTCTGGGGGAAAACGGGAGCGGCAAGACCACGCTGATGAACATGATTTCCGGTATTTACTTTCCGGATGAGGGTCGGATTTTCATCGGCGGGAAAGAAGTGGTCATCAAATCGCCGAAAGATGCTTTTGCGCACGGAATCGGCATGATTCATCAGCACTTTAAGTTGGTGGATGTCTTTACTGCGGCGGAAAACGTTGTGTTGGGTCTGAAAGACAGCGGTTGCACACCGGAAGAAGCGGTGGCACAGGCAGAGAAAGCCTGCCGGCGGGAGGGACTGGAAATGATTCCCGGCGAGCGGGTGGAGATACTCCCGACGCAGGGAAAGGACACGGTCGGCGTTATTCGTGCGAAGTCCGGCGAGGACACGGTGCGGTTGATTTTCGGTCTGCGCGGCAGAGGCGGTTTCAGCAAAAAGGGCGCCGAGGCAAGTGTCCGCGCCATTTGCGCGCGTTACGGGTTTGAACTGGACCCTGCAAAGAAAATCTATAACATGTCGGTTTCGGAGAAGCAGACTGTTGAAATTGTCAAAGTGCTGTACCGCGGTGCGGACATCCTGATTCTGGACGAGCCGACCGCCGTGCTGACCCCGCAGGAGACCGAAAAACTGTTCGGCGTCCTGCGTCGGATGCGCGATGACGGCAAAACGATTATCATCATTACGCACAAGATGCACGAGGTGCTGTCCCTGTCCGACCGCGTGGCGGTTCTGCGCAAAGGCGAGCATATCGCAACCGTCCGCACCGCAGATACGAGTGAGGCGGAACTGACCGAGTTGATGGTGGGGAAAAAGGTGGCGTTGAACATCGAGCGTACCCTGCCCGAGAATCCGCAGGACCGGTTGGTCATTTCCCACCTGAACTGCGTCAATGCCGACGGTTTGAAAGTGTTGGATGACATCAACTTCGTGGCGCGGAGCGGCGAGATTCTCGGCATCGCGGGCATCGCAGGCAGCGGACAACGCGAGTTGTTGGAAGCGATTGCGGGGCTTCAGCCAATCAGCGGCGGAACCATCACATATAACAACCCCAAGAACGGTGAGCAGGTCAATCTGCGCGACAGAACGCCGTTGCAGATTCGGGAACTCGGCGTGCGGCTGTCCTTTGTGCCGGAGGACCGACTCGGCATGGGACTGGTGGCGCATATGGATATCACCGACAACATGATGTTGCGGAGTTACCGGAGGGGGAAGTCGGTATTCGTTGACCGCAAGAAGCCGAAGAGCCTTGCGGAGCAGATTATCAAACAGTTGGAGGTTGTGACCCCAAGCACTTCCACGCAGGTCGGAAAGTTGTCGGGCGGAAACGTGCAGAAAGTTTTGGTCGGGCGCGAGATTGCCGCGGCACCGACCGTTCTGATGGCGGCTTATCCGGTGCGCGGGTTGGATATCAATTCGTCCTACCTGATTTATAATCTGCTCAATCAGCAGAAACAGAACGGCGTGGCGGTAATCTTCGTGGGAGAGGATTTGGACGTGCTGTTGGAGTTGTGCGACCGGATTCTTGTCATCGGCTCGGGTCGGGTGACCGGAATTGAGGACGGCAGAACCGCGACAAAGGAGCAGATTGGTCTTCTGATGACCAAAACCGAGGGGGTACACGCGAATGGCGACAACTGAAACTGCAAAAAAGAAGACACGGGAGCCGCTCTTCCACATCACCAAGCGGGCATCGTTGCCATGGTGGCGCGCGTGGATGATTCGCGGCATTGCGATTCTGGCGGCATTGGTGGTCTGCGGTGTCCTGACGGTGTTGGTTACCGACCTTGACCCTATGGCGGTCTATCGGGCGATGTTTGAGGGCGCGTTTGGCTCCGAGGCTAAGATGTGGGTGACACTGCGCGGCGTGGCAATCCTGCTGTGCATTTCGTTGGCGGTGACGGCGGCATTCCGGATGCGCTTCTGGAACACGGGCGCCGAGGGGCAGGTGTTGGCAGGCGGCATCGGTTGCGCGGCGTGCATGATTTACCTGACGCGTATGTTGCCGGATGCTGTGGTTATTCCGCTGATGCTGTTGGTATCGATTGCAATGGGGCTTATCTGGGCGGTCATTCCGGCGATTTTCCGCGCAAAGTGGAATACGAACGAGACGCTGTTTACGCTGATGATGAACTATGTTGCAATGCAACTGATGGCGTTTCTGATGACCAAATGGGAGTCCCCGAAAGGGTCCGGTACGATTGGTGTCATCAATTTGATGACCGAAAAAGGGTGGCTGCCCGCGTTGGGCGGAAATGCGTCGCTGTTGCCGATTATTGCGGTCGGTGTGTTGACGGTCCTGTTGTACATCTACCTGCAACACAGCAAGCACGGGTATGAGATTTCGGTTGTCGGTGAGAGTGAGAGTACCGCGCGCTATATCGGTATCAACGTCAAAAAGGTTATCATCCGGACGATGATGCTGTCCGGTGCGCTCTGCGGCGTGGCGGGATTCCTGCTGGTCGGCGGAATCAGCCACACGGTGTCGGCAAGCACGGTCGGCGGGCAGGGCTTCACGGCAATTATGGTGTCGTGGCTGGCAAAGTTCAACCCGATTACGATGGTTTTCACATCGTTGTTGATTATTTTCCTGCAGCGCGGCGCGGGGGAGATTACCACGGCGTACAAACTGAACGCGTCTTTCTCGGATATTCTGACCGGTGTAATCCTGTTTTTCATCATCGGGTGTGAGTTTTTCATCAACTACCGGTTGAATTTCCGGTCTTCTAAAAAGGAGGCGTAAACGATGCTGATGACACTTATTGCGTTTCTTCAGGGCGCGATTCAACAGGGCGTTCCGTTGCTTCTCGGTTCGACGGGGGAGATTATCACCGAAAAAGGCGGTCACCTCAACCTCGGCATCCCGGGAATTATGTATGTCGGCGGCATCAGCGGGGTGATTGGCGCATTCTTCTATGAACAGGCAGCGGGCGACCGCATGATTCCCATCGTTGCGGTTTTGATTCCGCTTATCTGCTCGCTGATTGGTTCGACGCTGATGGCTCTGATTTACAGTTTTCTGACGGTGACGTTGCGCGCAAATCAGAATGTGACGGGTCTTGCGCTGACAACTTTCGGCACGGGTATCGGGACTTTTCTGGGCGGTTCTCTGGTTAAAATTTCGGGCAGTGACCAGCCGTACATTTCGTTCACCCGTACAAGCAACTATTTCAGTGCGTCACTGCCGATTGCAGGCAAGTTGGGATGGTTTGGCGAAATCTTTCTGTCCTATGGATTCCTTGCATATCTTGCAATCGTCATCGCGTTGGTTTCGGCGTTTATTCTGAAGCGGACGAAAGTCGGTTTGAATCTGCGTGCGGTTGGCGAGAGTCCCGCGACCGCGGATGCTGCCGGCATCAATGTGACGCGTTATAAGTACGTTTCAACCTGCGTTGGCGGTGCCATTGCGGGGTTGGGCGGGCTTTACTACATTGTCGATTATGCAAAAGTTTGGTCGAGCAATGGGTTTGGTGACCGCGGTTGGTTGGCGATTGCGCTTGTCATTTTCTCTTTGTGGAATCCGGCTGCCAGCATTCTCGGCTCTTTCCTGTTCGGCGGGCTTTACATTGCGTATCTTTATATCCCCGGGCTTGGGCGCAGCACGCAGGCGCTGATTAAGATGCTTCCTTACGTTGTTACGATTATCGTTCTGATTTCCGTGAGCATTCGGAAAAAGCGCGAAAATCAGCCTCCTGCCGCTCTGGGGCAGTCTTACTTCAGAGAGGAGAGGTAAGGTAAGGGGAAAGACCTTGGAGGGGGGAGGGAAAGACCTTGGAGGCGCA